>CALFMQ010000381.1 GCA_937879825.1 uncultured Phycisphaerales bacterium | reverse complement strand
AGAGTTGGAATCAGATTCAGGACGGGCATCAGGAGACGACGCCGGGCCAAGCGGTCGGGTTCATGTTCATTCCGCTGTTTAATCTGTATTGGCAGTTCATCGCGATCATGAAGTTGACGCGGAATCTGAACGCTTACGGGCGTCGGTATGACATCGCATTCCCGGAAATCAACGAGGGTATGGCGAAGGTCGCGTGCATTCTGACCTGTATTCCGATCGTGAACGCGGTCGGGATGATCATGCACCTGATCGTGATGCACCAGGTGCGCGGCGCCTCGATGGCCATCGCGCAGGCACGCCTCGAAGGTCGCGGCCACGCCGCCTGATCCCCGCTCCCGGGAAACGCTGCTTTAGAGTCGGTTCATTCTTCCGGGACTTCGGCGCTCTCGCCGCGCTCGGAGCGGATGGTGAACCGGACGGTCGGCGCTGAGGGCTCGATCTTGAGCGCATCGGGCAGGGCGATCGGTGCGCCGTTGCGGAGGAGGGCGAACCCGACGGGCTTGCTCTCGATCCGCTTATCGAGTTCGTCGCTCGAAAGGTCGAGCACCGCGACCAGCCGGTCGCCGCTGGATGCGGAGCGGAGTCGGTCCATGATCGCGTTGGGGCCGGTGACCTTCACGGTGAGGAGCTGATCCCCGGGATCGACATCGACGACCCAGTTGCCGACCTCGAGCGAGGGCGTGAGCGTCCACACCGGCGCGCTGAGCGTCTCGGTCCGCACGCCGGATTGCGTGGTGAAGGTGAGCGTCGCGGTGCGGGTGAGCAGTTCGACATTCGGCTTGCCGCGGAGCGACTCGGGGAGCGCGAGCGTGACGGGGATGCTCTTGAGCCCGGCGTCGCCGAGGGCCGCGATCTGCTGCGCGGTCGGCTGCGCCACCACGAGCGCCGACGACGGATTCTCGAGCAGCGGCTGGCCGTTGGCACGCGGCATTCGCACACGCGCACGCTCCGGCGCCGCCACGACCTCGCCCTGCACCAGCACGCCGGGGAGTTCGGCGTGGATCGTCAGCGGCACCACGATCAGTTCGCGGATTTCGATGGAAACACGGCGGGGCGACACGGACTCGATCGTCACGCCGGTGCCGCGGAGTTTCTCGCTCTGTTGCAGCACGTTCAGCAGATCGACCTGGTACTCCCCCACTTCCGTGGGCACGCCGGCGACACCGGGGAGGAGATCGACGCGCGACTCGAGCGTTGAGCGCGCCGAGGCGAGTGAGGCGCGCGAGCCGCGAAGATCGAGCGTGACGGTGCCGTCCCAGTCCTTGGCGACGACGAGCAGGCGGCCTTCGTCGGCGATTTCCAGGCCCGCGAAGGTCACGCGCGCGGGCACGGAGGTCGTGCCCAGACTCTCGGCCTCGGCGGCGAGCCAGATCATGACGGCGATGAGAGATACGAGGATGAATCCCTGCACGCGTTCAGCCACCGCTCGCCTCCCGGATCGCCTCGTTGTCCTGCGTGTCGTCGGTCAGGGTGCCGCGTGCGGGCTCATCGGTGTCGGCGACGGCGGGCTTGGGCGTTTTCTTGTCCGCTGCGGGGCGCCCGGTCATGCGCTTGATGAGTTCCTGGCGGAGCGCTTCGGGGGTGAGCATGCGCTTGAACTCGCGTCCGTCGGTGATGGAGATTCCGCCGGTCTCCTCCGACACAACGATGACCAGCGCATCGGTGGAGCGCGCGAGGCCGACGGCGGCGCGGTGGCGCGTGCCCAGGTGCTTGCCGGGCATCTCAGCGGGTTCGGCGAGCGGGAACTGCACGGAGGCGGCGATGATCTTGTCGCCGCGCACGACGACGCCCATGTCGTGGAGCGGGCTGTTGGGCCAGAAGATCGCGTTGAGGAGGTGCGAGGAGATGTCGGCGTTGATCGAGCGGCCGGTCTCGATCATCTCTCGGAGCGGCGCGCCGCGCTCCAGCGCGACGATCGCTCCGAACTTGTTCTTGCTCAGGAACTCGCAGGAGTTGACCAGCGAGTCCACCACGGTGCGGACCTGCTCGGGCGTGGCGCGGAAGAACGACGCCTCGCCGAGGCGCAGCACGGCGCGGCGGATCTCGGGGGCGAAGGTGATGAGCACGGCCAACGCCGCCAGCCCGAGGAGCCGGTTGTATAGCACCGCGAGCCGGGCGAAGAGGTCGCCCTGCGCGAAGACCCGCACGGCGAGCGTCGCGAGGATGAAGACCAGCAGCAGCCCTTTGACGGCCCCCGCGGCGCGCGTCCCGCGGATGAACCGGTACACCAGCCAGACGAGCACCCAGAGGACGACCAGTTCGATGACCACCTGCCACCACGGATACTCCGACAACCGCGCCAGCAGTTGCCTGAGCGGGTCCGCCATCCGGGTGAATATCGAGCCGTCGGGCACGGTGTGTCCTTCGAGTGTCCCGGTGAGTGTTAACCAGCGCCAAAGGAGTATATCGGCCGCTCCCAACGCCGATCAGCACGATTGGCGCGGTGACGAACCGGGCCGGAGCCGTCACAATGCCGGTTCATGAACGACGGGACCGAGTCCAAACCCATTGTGCCGCGTAGCGTCGGGCTGTTACTCGGAATCATCTCGGCATTGATGGTCTGGTGGCTGGTCTCTGATCCCCGGGCCGGTGCCGCGGGCGCGGTGATGACGCTGATGGCCTGCTGGTGGCTCACCGAGGCGCTCCCGCTGGCGGCGACCTCGCTCGTCCCGCTGGTGTTATTCCCCGCCCTCGGCGTGCTCTCGACGAGGGAGGCGGCTGCGCCTTATGCCGACCGCGTGATCTTCCTGTTCATGGGCGGGTTCATGCTGGCCGCGGCGATGCAGCGGTGCGGGCTGCACACGCGCATCGCCCTGCGGACTGTCCGCATCATCGGGCTGTCGCCGGCGCGGATCGTCGCGGGATTTATGGTCGCGACGGCGATACTCTCGATCTGGGTCTCCAATACGGCCACGGCGATGATGATGCTGCCGATCGCCACGAGCATCATCGCGGTGTTCCACGAGCGCGACGAGCAACTCGCCAAGCCGCTGGGCACCTGCCTGATGCTCGGGATCGCCTACGCCGCCACCATCGGTGGCGTCGCGACGCCAATCGGCACGCCGCCCAACGCCTTCCTGATGGCGCACCTCTCCGCCACGTTCGACAAGAAGATCTCGTTCCTTGACTGGATGGGTGTCGGGCTGCCCGTCACCATCGTGTTCCTGCCGATCACATGGCTGCTGCTCACGCGCTTTCTGTTCCCCATCGGGGGCGTCGCGACAGGCGATGCGCGCCGAACCATCGACGACCGCCTCGGCGCGCTGGGCCCGATGAAGCGCGCCGAGTGGATCGTCTTTGTTGTTTTCTGCTGCACCGTCACCCTCTGGGTCGGGCGCGGGCTGCTTGAAGATCTGGTGTTCTCAGATTTCACGGCGTCGGGTGATCCCGACCGGACACGCTTCTGGGCGTGGCTCATCTGCCACGACATCGACGACGCGTCGATCGCCATCGCCGCGGCGCTCGCGCTGTTCATCGCGCCGGCGGCGCCGGGGCGCGCGGTGCTGGAATGGAAGGACGCCAGGCAGATTCCGTGGGGTGTTTTGTTGCTGTTCGGCGGCGGGCTGAGTCTCGCCAAGGGCGCGGAGGTCTCGGGTGTGAGCCGCCTCATCGGCGATCAGGCGCACTTCCTCGCCGGGCTCCCGCTGCCGGTCACCGTTGTGATCATCGCCGCCGCCCTGATCGCGCTCTCCGAACTCACCTCCAACACCGCCACCGCCAACATCTTCTATCCCATCCTCAGCGCCGCGGCGGTGGTGGGGCTGGGCGTCGATCCCCTGCTGCTGCTCGTGCCCGCGTGCCTGGGCGTCTCGCTCGCCTTCATGATGCCCGTCGGCACGCCGCCGAACGCGATCGCGTACTCAACGGGGCTCGTGTCGATGCGCCAGATGGTCCGAGCCGGGTTCTTCCTCAACCTGATCTCCATCGTCCTGTGCTCCCTCGCGACCTACACCGTCGCGATCTGGGCGCTGGGGTTGCAGACCTCGGGTCTGCCCGACTGGGCGGCGCCCTGAGCGCGTACACTCTCGCGCATGCCCTACCGCGTGACGCGATACGAAGAGACACCGAACCCCAATGCGCTCAAGTGCATCCTTGACCGGGCGATCTCTGACCACCCTAAGTCGTTCCGATCGCCCGACGCGGCGGCGGGCGATGCGCTGGCGGAGTCGTTGTTCGCCGTTGACGGCGTCGCCGTGATCTACATGAACGCCGACTGGATGACCATCAACAAAGCCCCCGCCGCATCGTGGAAATCGGTGAAGTCCGGCGTGGAGCGTGTGCTCTCGCAGGCGCCATGACGATCTCGCGCGACCGAGCCCGACGCATCTCGTTCCGCATCGAGTCGTGGTTCGCGCAGAGCGCCCGAGCGTTCCTGTGGCGGCCGACGGGCGATGTGGCGCGGGACGCGTATGTGTCGCTCGTGAGCGAGATCATGCTCCAGCAGACGCAGGCGGCTCGCGTCGCGGAGCGGCTGCCGGTCTTTCTCGAACGATTCCCCGATGTTTCTTCGCTCGCCGGCGCGAGCGAGGACGAGGTCCTCCACGCGTGGCAGGGGCTCGGGTATTACAGGCGGGCGCGGTCGTTGCACGCTGCGGCGTCGATGATCGAAGCCAAGTTCAACGGCGTTGTGCCACGCGAGGTCGAGTCGCTGCGCGCCCTGCCGGGGGTGGGCGAGTACACGGCCGGCGCGATCGCGAGCATGGCGTACGGGCTGCGCGAGGCGTGCGTGGACGGGAACATTCAGCGCGTCATCATGCGCATGGAGGGCATCGATCTCGAGCCCGATGCGCCCGGCACGAAGAAGCGAGTATGGGAAGTTGCGCGCACGCTGGTCGGGAATAGCGTGTCGCCGGGTGCGCTGAATGAAGGACTTATGGAGCTCGGTGCGGTCGTTTGCACGCCGGGTTCACCCAACTGCAACGAATGTCCGTTGTCTCGGATGTGCATCGCCCGCCGTTGTGCGCGCCAGGACGACATCCCGCGCCCCAAGTCGCGCTCGCGCCAGCGGGTGATCTTCCACGACTCGGTGGTCGTCGCCCATCCGCGGCTGGGGCTGCGCGTCGAGCAGCGCCCCGACGCGGGGCTGTGGCGGCGGATGTGGCAGCCCATCACGCTCGAGAGCGACGCGGAGCCGGCGGAGGAGGCGGTGCTGGTGTGGTCGGGGTTGAAGTCCGTTGAGGAGCGCGGAAGTTTCGAGCACAAAACGACGCACCGGGTTGTGAAAGTGCGCATCTGGAGCGGCGCCGGCGCGGGGCGCGGCACGCCGGGCGAGTGGGCGGATCGGGGGCGGCTGGGTGAACTGGCGATGTCCAACGCGGCGCGGCGGGTGATCGCGCTTGGTGGAGAATTGACAATCGGCTGACTCGCCGCGGCTGGAGCGAGGGGATACAGTCGGCCTCCCGTCTGGAACAGGAAGTGAGGAACCGATGACGACCACCCGAGCGTACGCTTCGCAGTCCCGTGGCAAGACCCCCGCGCCTTGGAAGTATGAGCCGCGCGAACCGCGTGCGGACGATGTGGAGATCGAGATTCTCTATTGCGGCATCTGCCACACGGATATTCATTTCGTTGACGACGACTGGGGGATGACGCAGTACCCGGTCGTGCCGGGGCACGAGATCGTCGGGCGTGTGCTGTCGGTCGGGTCGAAGGTGAAGAAGTTCAAGAAGGGCGACATCGTGGGCGTGGGGTGCCTGGTGGACTCGTGCCGGGAGTGCGCGTGCTGCGAGAAGGGTCTGGAGCAGTACTGCGCATCGACCGTGTTCACCTACAACGGGGTGGATCGCCACGACGGGCGGCCGACCTAC
>CALFMQ010000380.1 GCA_937879825.1 uncultured Phycisphaerales bacterium | reverse complement strand
GTCATCGAACGGACTGATCAGGAGAGTACGCCATGAAAAGTAATGATCCGACAGATCGTGACTCTTCAACACCGCTCCCATTGACCGAAGCGATCGCCACCGTTCGGGCGGCCGGTGTAACCGAACAAGACATTCGGACACTGGTGGACCGTTTCTATGAGCGGGTACGAGGAGACGACCTGATCGGTCCGATCTTTGTCGAGCGAGTCGTGGATTGGTCGGTCCATCTACCCAAGATGTGCGACTTCTGGTCCACAGTCGTCCGACGAACAGGGCGGTATTCCGGGCGCCCCTACGAAGCCCATCAGGCGATCGGGGGCTTGACCCCCGCACACTTTGACCGATGGCTTTCGTTGTGGGAGTCCACAGTGAATCGCACGATCAAGCCGACGGCGAGACTCGCGTTTGTGGAGAGCGCCAGGCGAATGGCCGTTTCGATGTCGAGCCGGCTTAACTGAACGGAGACGAACGAAAGCGGAGAGGGAGGGATTCGAACCCTCGAGACCCAATGGGTCTAACGGTTTTCGAGACCGTCCCCTTCAGCCGCTCGGGCACCTCTCCGGGGGCGGGGATCATAGCAGAACCGACCCCTCGGGCCCGCTACGCGACCTCGCGTGCATCCTCGGGATAGGTCAGGCGGCAATGCGTCGCGTCGGGATTGTCGTCCAGGCACCCGGTGATGTCGTCGGACGCAGACATCGTCGTGTCCTTCTTGTCCAGCGCCAGCTCGTCCTTGAGGGTCTCGTTCCAGACCTTCAGGCCGCCGTGGTGCCCGGCCTTGGCGATCAGGTGCGACCCGATCGGGTTGGCCACGAAGGTAAACACCACGGTGATGATCGCCTTGGAGATGACGATGGGGTCGGCGATGTGGAAGCACGCCGCCAGCAGCATGCCGGTCACACCGAGCGTGGTGCACTTCGAGGCCGCGTGCAGGCGGTGGTAGGCATCGGGCATGCGGAACACACCGAAGCCGCCCACGAACATGAAGAACAGCCCCGACGCGAGGAAGACCGCGGCGATAATGTCCCGGATGGCGATCCATGTGAAGTCCTGAATCACAGCGCCGACCTCCTGCGACCGATGAACTGCGCGAACGCGAGCGTCGAGATGAACCCGAGGAACGACACGATCAGCACCGCGTCGAAGAACTGAAGTGTGCCCAACCGCACCGTCAGCAGGATGACCAGCGCCACGACCTGCATCGCGATCGTGTCGGCGGCGATCGAGCGATCGACAAGCGTCGGGCCCTTGAGCATCCGGAGCAGGCAGAACACAATCGCCAGCGCGATCGCGATCACTCCGATATCCACGATCACGACGATGCCGTCGCGCATGAACGACTCAACGGGGTTGGCCGAGTCGCGGATGCTGCCGGGGCTCACCTTGTGGACCGCATGATCGCCGGCGGCGATGAGCATGGGGACGATGGATTGCGTCATGAGAACACTCCCTTGCGGAGTTCGTTGGCCAGTTCATCGATATCGGCGAGCGCCGCGTCGTGGCTCTCGGCGTACATGCAGTGCAGATACAACCACTTGGCGTCGGGCGAGATGTCCACGCTCAGCGTGCCGGGTGTCAGCGTGATCGCGTTGGCGAGCGTCAGCTTCTCGATAGGCGAGAGGTGATCGATCGGGTATCGCAGGATCGATGGCTTCATCGTGAACCCCGGCGTGATGACCTCGCGCGCCACCTGCAGATTGGACTTGATCAGAATCTTGGTGAAGTACATCGCGAACCGGAGGAATCTTCCGAGCCGGGCGAGGTACGGCTCGCGCCCCGTCGCACGGTTGAAGCCCGACACGACCACCGACCCCACGACGAGCCCGCCGATGAAGTTCCAGATGGAGCCCGACCCCCAGAGCAGGCACCACACCACCGCCAGGACAAGATTGAAGATGAACGCTCTCAACGGACGCCCTCCGAGTGCGAGTCCTGGTCGGCCTGCGCGAGCACCGGCGCGGGGGGATCGCGATGCATCGGCCACGCCTCATCGCCGAGAACCGCCGTCACATACGTCCGCGGCTCGTTGAGCTGCGCCGTGGCGTCGGTCGCGATGTCCATCATCGGGCCCGCGGCCAGCGCGTACGCGACGCTCGCGCCCGCGAGGAACGCCGTCCCAACAACCGCCTGCGCCGGCACCGGTGTGGCCCCCCACTTGGCGCCCTCGGGCAGATCAACCCCCGGCCCCTTGGGCGTGCCCCAGAAGGCGCCGGCCCACAGGCGGATCATCACGAAGAGCGTCATCGCGGCGGTAAAGAGCGTAGCGATCGCCAGCGGCGCGTGGCCCGTCGCGAAACCCTCACGCACGAGCATCGCCTTGCCGTAGAAGCCCGAGAGCGGCGGGAACCCGATGAACGAGGCCGCGATCACGAAGCACAGCGCCGCGATCCCGGGAGCGCGGGTGGCCAGCCCCGAGAACTGCGTGGTGTCGTCGGTCGAGGTGATCGACTCGATCAGCCCCGTCGCGAGGAACAGCGCGGCCATCAGGATCATCTCCTGCGTCATGTAGAAGAGCACGCCGGAGTACGCGTTGGGGGCACCCGCGTTGATGCCGACCGAGATGCCGAAGATCAGATACCCGACGTGCGCGATCAGGAGCATCGCCAGCGCCCGGCGCATCTGCCGCGTCGAGAGCGCGCCGAGAATCGCGATGATCATCGTGGCCCCGGCCCCGATACTCAGGATGACCGGCACGATGGAGTCCTGCTGCAACTGAGGCGACGCGAAGATGCTCGGGAACAAACGAAGAATCGCGTACACGCCCACTTTCGACAGCAACGCGCTGAACATCGCCACGATGGGCGTCGGAAGCGTGTGGTAGGTGTCGGGGAGCCAGAACCACAGCGGGAAGACAGCCGCCTTGAGCGCAAACACGAAGAGCAGCAGCACGCCGATCGCCTGGAACACCGGCGGCGGCGGGTTATCCGAAGCGGCGATGCGCGCCAGATCGGCGATGTTGAGCGTGCCGACGACGCCGTAGATCAGCCCCGCGCCGAGCACGAAGATCGTCGAGCCCACCAGGTTGATGAGGATGTACTTGTACGCCTGAGCGATCTGCGGCCGAGTCCCGGCGAGGCACAGCATCGCGTACGACGCCATGAGCATGATCTCGAACGACACGAACAGGTTGAAGAGATCGCCCGTCAGGAACGAGAAGTTCACGCCCATGATGAGCAGGTGGAACAGCGGATGGAACCACCCACGCTCGATGCGCCGGTCGAGCGTGCCGCACGCATAGATGAAGCAGCCGATCGCGACGATCGACGCGACGCCCATGAGCAACCCGGAGAGCTGGTCGTACACCAGCGCGATGCCGAACGGCGCGGGCCACCCGCCGGCGATCGAGGTCCAGAGCGAGTGCTCGCCCGTGCCGCGTAGCCCGAGCATCAGCAGCACGTTCACGCCCAATAGCGCGATCAGCGCCAGCCCGCCCAGGGCGCGCTGCGTGCGGATGTGCCCGCGCGTCACGGTCGTGAGGATGCCCGCGACGAACGGGATGGCCACAATGAGTGCGATGAGGTTGTTGTTCATATCTCGTGCTCGAGGCGCATCGGCGCTTAGTCGAGTTCCTCCTCAAAGCGATTGATGATTCCGGTGGAGCACCCGATCACGACCAGCATCACACCCAGATCGAAGAACGCCGCCCCGGTGAAGTGGTACGGCTCGGAACCGAGGCGTGGCACATAGAAGTGCGGGAGCGTGAGAACCGAGTCCCCCCCGAGCAGCGGCGTGATCGCCGTGATCGCCGCGAACGACAATCCGATCGCGACCAGCACGCCCGGCTTGACCGGGATCAGCCGCTTGAGCGCGTGCGGCCCTTCGCTCATGCGATAGGCGACAATGCCCACCGAAGCGATCAACCCCGCGATGAACCCGCCGCCCGGCTCGTTGTGACCCTTGAAGAACACATACCCCGCGAACAGCAGCGTCAGCGGGAGAATCAGCGGCATCGACGTCCGCAGGAGCGACGAGCGCAAGTGCGGCTGGCGTGTCGGCATGAGCACACGCTCCTGCCCGCCCTCGGCGATGAACGCCGGGCCCGCCAACATGGCGAGCACGCCCATCATGGCGATGCCCAGGACCGTGATCTCGCCGAGCGTGTCATACCCGCGGAAATCGACAACCACGACATTGACGACATTCGTCCCCCCGCCGCCGCGCCCGTCCGTGGCGTCCGATCCCTTGTAAGCGTGACGCTGGAACCACGCGCCGAGCCGTTCGTCGGGCTGCTCGGCGTGCGCGGTAAGCGCGGCATCATGAACCATCGGGCCCGCCAGGTGCTCGTCGTGCGTCTGGGCCTGCGCCGTCAGGAACGCCTCACGCGACTGATCCGCCACCGCCCCGGAATGGAGCATGATCCACCCGAGCGAGACACCCACCACCAGCGCGAACGCCAATCGCGGCGCGCGAGCAACAGGCCGGCTCTCCGACGGCTCCTCGGGGAGCAATCGAAGCACGAGCAGGAACAGCACGATCGAGATGATCTCGAACATCAGCTGCGTCAGGGCGAGGTCCGGCGCCTGGTAAACGAGGTACATCCCCGTCACCGAGAAGCCGCACGCGCCCAGCGTCAGCACACGCACGACGCGCGAGTTGATCCACGGGATCAGCATCGCCGCGGCGCACATCAGGAACGTCAGGAATAGCGCCGCCGTTACGAGCCCGACATCACCGCCCAGAAGCGGCGTCACACGGGGCCAGTTGAGCAGGCCCGATGCCGAACTCGCCCACGCCAGCGCACCGACGAGGGCCGCCAGAATCATGATGAGGTACGTCCGCAGGTTGCCCGTCTGCATCGTGAAGAAGGCGCGGTAGCCGACCATCTCGCCCAGTCGCGTCGTCGCGGGGAAGAGCCGGTCGTGCGGATCGGCGAAGGTCGTGCGGAAGATCGGGGCGAACCCGACGATCACGCCCAACCCGATCGCCGTGAGCGAGAGCAGGAGCGGCACGCCGGGATGCGTGATCGCGTGGATGATCGAAGGCAGATGCTCCATCGCGCCGGTGTGCGTCTCGACGGGCGAGATCCATGTG
>CALFMQ010000379.1 GCA_937879825.1 uncultured Phycisphaerales bacterium | reverse complement strand
GCCGGCACCGCCAACGCGGCCGTGAATATCCATGTCACCGGCGACTTCCCATTGTCGTGGGGCGTTTGGATCACCGGGCTCTTTACGTCAACTCCGAACGTCGATGGCTCGACCCACTATGCCTACGCCGACGGCGGTTCCGGCATGCCGATGGATTTCATGATGGACCTTCCCAATGGGATGTCCGTCGATGGATCCGACCTCACGATGCGCATGATCTCTGCGGACACCGTCGGCAATGTCGGCGATCCTGAGCTCGGGCTCACGAGCTGGAGTTGGTGGTGCGGGCTTCCCGGCAACTACAGCCTCCATGTCATCTGGAACACGTCGTCGAGCGCGCTCGCGCTGGCCAACCTCGGCAGCAGCGGGCAGGATGGCGTGGAGTACGGCGCGTTCGGGCTCAATGAGCAGCTCAACTGGGCGCTCTCGGGGCCCGATGGCACGGTCCAGAACTTCTCCACCAACTTCGACAGCTTCTCGATCACGGTCCCGACTCCCGGGGCGGCCGCTATCCTCGGGCTCGCGGGACTGGCCGCTTCGCGCCGCCGCCGCTGAACTCGCATCTCCTCTCATCTTCCTGCTTCCAGAAGGACGCCCCGCTCCCCGGAGAGCGGGGCGTTCTATCATTTGTGCGGTGGACAACCGGCGCAAGAATGAGCCAAAGCGATTCGTTCACAGGGTCGAGGATGGCCTCCTCGAGTTTGCTGCGCGGAGCCAGCGGTTCACGGTCTCGGTTCCGTGGAACGGAGCGATCATCTGGCCGGAGTCGTGCATGGTCTGCGGCGCGCAACCGGCCGATTGCAAGTACTCGGTAGCGGTCACGCGCATCAGTTCCTGGTCGTTGGCCGCCGGTTTCGAGCCGCCGTGGCATCGACGCCGTCTTGCGGTTCCGGTGTGCGCGGCCTGTCGAGCCCGTTGCAGACGCCAGACGCTTCGACGCCGCATCCTCCCGCCGTTGCTGCTGGTGGGCATTCTTCTTGGCGGCCTCGCGGTGGCCCGGCTGCTGCAACCGACGCACCCGCTCGCCTCCCGGATCACCCAGGTCGTCTCGGTTCTTGGTTCTGTGGGGGCCGCGGTCGTGGCTGCGTTGGCGATCGGCTGGCACGTCAACGCGACGGCTCAGCGCGGCGAGACGCGGTTCGAGTTCAGGTCACTCGACCGTGCCCGGGCGCTCGCGGAGGCGAACGATGTGGCCGTCATTGAGTCGTCAGGTGTTTAGTGGTGTACCCCGGGCCAATCATGAACGCTTCGCGTACGCTCTGGGTGTATGAGCACTCCACCGGGGGGCGATTCTCCGACACCGTCGGCCGTCTTCGAGGCCCGCGCCGTGACCAAGGTGTATGGTCAGGGGCCGTCCGCGGTGCATGCGCTCCGCGGCGTCGATCTCGACCTGTATCCCGGTGAGTTCGTGGTCATGCTCGGGCCGTCGGGCAGCGGCAAGTCGACGCTCCTGAATATCCTGGGCGGGCTGGATGTGCCGACCTCGGGCTCCGTGCACTACCGCGACCACAACCTCACCGACAACTCCGACACGGCGCTGACGCGGTACCGGCGCGAGCACGTGGGGTTTGTTTTCCAGTTCTACAACCTCATCCCATCGCTCACGGCGCGCGAGAATGTCGAACTCGTGACCGACATCGCGCGCGACCCGATGCCGGCGCTCGATGCGCTCGACCTCGTGCGCCTCCGTCCCCGGGCCGATCACTTCCCGTCGCAGCTCTCGGGGGGAGAGCAGCAGCGGGTCGCGATCGCGCGGGCGATTGCCAAGAGGCCCGAGGTGCTGCTCTGCGATGAGCCGACGGGGGCGCTCGACGCGGAGACGGGCATCGCGGTGCTCGAGGCGATCGCACGAATCAACGAGGAACTCTCCACGACCGCGTGCATCATCACGCACAACGCGGTGATCGCGCAGATGGCAGACCGTGTGATCCGGTTGTCCAACGGACAGATCGCGGGTGTTGAACGCAATCCGCACCGCGTGTCCGCATCGGAACTCGCCTGGTGAAACGACGAGCGCTCACAACCAAGCTCATCCGTGACCTGCTCCACCTGCGGGCGCCGCTCATCGCGATCGCGATCGTGATGGCGTGCGGCGTCGGGGGGCTGGTGATGACGCGGACGACCTCGGATTCGCTCCGCGCGAGTCTCGACGCCTACTACGACCGGTACCGGTTCGCCGACATTTTCCTCTCGCTCAAACGGGCGCCCGAGGCGGTCCGCCCCGAGATCGGCGCCGTGCCGGGTGTGGCGCAGATCGAGACCCGGGTCTCGATCGGTGTCACGCTCGATGTCCCGGGGGTGATCGAGCCGGCGGTCGGGCGCATCATCTCGATTCCCGACGATCGCCAGCCCGCGCTCCACCGGCTCTTTCTTCGGAACGGGCGTCTCCCCGACCCAGACCGCCACGGCGAGGTTGTTGTGAGCGAGGCGTTCGCGGAGGCGCTCGGTATCGGGCCGGGCGACACCATCGACGCGGTGATCAACGGCACGCGCGAGACGCTTCGCATCACGGGCACCGCGCTCTCGCCCGAGTTCGTCTATGCAATTCAACCGGGCGGCTTCGTGCCCGATGACAAGCGGTTCGCGGTGTTCTGGATGCCGCATCGCCAGCTCGCGCCGCTCTACGACATGGAGGGCGCGTTCAATGACCTGATCGTGAAGCTCTCGCCGGGGGCGCGGGAGCAGCCCGTTATCGATGCCATTGATTCGCTGCTCGATCCGTACGGCGGCACCGGTGCGTACGCCCGCGATGAGCAGATCTCCCATCTTTTCATTTCGGATGAGCTGGCGCAGCTCCGCACCATGGGCACGGTCATGCCCTCGGTGTTTCTCTTTGTCAGTGCGCTGCTCGTGAATATCGTGCTGGCCCGGCTCATCCGCACCCAGCGTGAACAGATCGCCGTGCTGCGCTCTTTCGGGTACACACGATTGCAGATCGGGTCGCACTATCTTGCCATGGCGGTTGTCGTG
>CALFMQ010000378.1 GCA_937879825.1 uncultured Phycisphaerales bacterium | reverse complement strand
AGTTCACCGTGTCACAGGGTCAGGGGTACCGCGACAACCAATCGCCCGGCGTCTCCGTTTTCCCCGACCCGGCACAGTCCCCCTTCGTCAATCTCCAGCTCAATCAGCCGCTCCTCCGCGGCTTCGGCTCCGATGTCGCCCTCGCAGAAGTCCGCCTCGCGCGCAACCTCGAACGCACCTCCATCTACCAACTCAAGCAATCGCTACTCGCGACCACCACGGACGCCGAACGCGCCTACTGGAACCTCGCGCTAGCCCGACAGAATCTCCAGATTCAGCAGCGACTCCTCGAGCGCGGCGTCGAGACGCGCGACATCCTCGCCAACCGGCGCGTCTTCGATGTCCGACCCGCCGAGTACGCCGACGCCGTAGCCACCGTCGAACGCCGCAAGGGCAACGTCATCCGCGCAGTCAACGCCCTCCGCAACGCCTCCGACGAGCTCAAATCGATCATCAACGATCCCGAACTCACAACCGGCGGCGAGGCGCTCCTCGTCCCCGCCGACGCGCCCGTGGACGAGCCCATCACCTTCAGTTTGCTCGATGCGCTCACCGCCGCCATCGACAACCGACCGGAACTCCAGCGCGCCCTGCTCAACATCCAGGACGCCTCGATCCGCAGGCAGGTTGCCGACTCCCTCCGCCTCCCCCTCCTCGACCTCACCGCACAAGCCCGCTTCCAAGGGCTCAACGAAGACCTCGGCGAGGCCTACGAGGACATCACCGAAGCGCAGTTCGTCGATCTCCTCGCGGGAATCCGATTCGAGCAGCCCATCGGCAACCGCGCCGGCGAAGCCCAGTACCGCCAGCGCCAGCTCGAACTCATGCAGGCCTCCGTCGACTATCGCGCCGCCGTCCAGCGCATCGTGCTCGAAGTCAAACGCGCGCTGCGCCAGGTCGAGACCAACTACAAACTCATCGAGCAGTCCCGCACCGCGCGTCTCGCCGCAACCGAGAATGTCCGCACGCTGCAGGTCCTCGAACGCACCACCCAGGCCCTGAGCCCGGACTTCCTCGACCTCAAGTTCCGCCGCCAGGAGTCCCTCGCCAACGCCGAACTCGAAGAGGCTCAGGCGCTGATCAACTACCAGATCGCGCTGGCCGAACTCGTCGCCGCGACCGGCACCGCGCTCGAACGCAACGGAATCCGGTTCGTCGTCCCCGAGGCCGCCGAACCGTCCCCGTGAGCACGCAAGACGCCACCACGCGCGCCGTCGAGCATCTCCGCGCCGGGGGCGTGATCGCCTTTCCCACCGAAACGGTCTTCGGCCTAGGCGCCGATGCGCACAACTCGCAGGCCATCGAACGCATCTACACCCTCAAGGGACGCGACGCCGCCAAAGTCATGTCGCTCCATGTGTCCGACGCGCACATGGCCAGACGCTACGCCAGCGAGTGGCCCGCCATCGCGCAGCAACTCACAAACAAGTTCTGGCCCGGCCCGCTCACCATCATCCTCCGCGCTCGCGCCGATGAACTCAGCCCCCGCGCCGTCGCGCCCGACGATACCGTCGGGCTCCGCTGCCCCGATCACCCCGTCACGCGCAACATCATCGCTTCATTCGGGCGCGCCATCGTCGGCACGAGCGCCAATCGCGCAGGCGATCCCCCGTGCACCACCGCCGATCAAGTCCGCGCGCTCTTCGATGACGATGCACTCCTCGTCATCGACTACGACTGCGCCAACTCGGGCGTCGCCTCCACCGTGCTCTCACTGGCCGATCCGCACAATCCGAGAGTCCTCCGGGAAGGAACCCTATCCCCGCGCGATCTCGGCCTTCTCTGACTCGCCGCGCAAGCCACGCTCCGATCTACACCCGCCGAATCAGGCACCACGGCTGGCCGTTCACCGCGCGCCGGGCAATCAACGCCGCCCGCAGCCCGCGCTCCGACGCCGCCTTCTTCACCCACGCCATCGAGTGGCGCACCATCCCGCCCTCCTCCGACTCGTGGCTCCGCCCGACCCACGCATCCCCCGTGTAGTCCTCATTCCGCAGCGCCCGCGCCGGGCGCATGCTCGTCAGGAACACGCAGTCCTCCGTCCCGTGCGCGCGAACCGTATCGAGCATCGCGCCGATCTGCCGCTTGCTCGCATGCGTCCACACCGATCGCGCCAGGAAGTGCGTGAACTTCACGCCGAACGACGACGCATCGAACCGATCGTTGTGCTCGAACCGCGGCCTCTTGAGCTCCGCCATCCCCGGCTCGAGAAACCGCTCCAGCCCCTTCCGCACCATGTCCATCTGCGGCTCGATCCCGCAGTAATGCCCCGGCTCCAGGAGCGGGATGATCCACCGCCCACCCCGCAGGCACCCGCAACCGATATCCAGCACCGTGCTCTCGAACGACAAACCGTGTTCGAGGAGCACCGCCAGCTGCTCCCGCCCAACGGTCTCGAATACCCCCGGCGGCCCGCCCAGGAAGTCGGCATTCATCGGCTTCACTTCGCCAGCAATGTCGCTCATACCCCCCAGACTACCGCACATGCCCGCCCGCAAAAAACTTTCGTCTCCCCTGAGAGAAACCCGCCCGCCGCGCAGATCAAGGGCGAGGGGGGTGAGCCGGCAATCGTCGCCGCTCACACACACCCGCAGAAAGCGCTCAGAGGAGACAACCCAATGAACACCCGCACCTTTACCGTCACCGCCGCATCTCTCACCCTCGCGTCCATCGCCGCCGCCAACCCCGTGGACGGGCGCTACTTCGACCTCCCCGGTTGCGACGACTTCGGCGACCGCATCGCGACGGAAGAGCTGGGCACCGGCCCCCTCTTCCCTTCCGATGAGCGGATCACCGCCGCCTCAACTTTCACCTTCGACTCCGCCTGCGCCATGACCGACGACCCCAACATCCCCAATCGCGTCATTCAGATGACCAACACCACGGGCCTTGCCTGGCGCGAACTCTTCTACGTCGGCGACATCGAGACCACCTTCTCCAACGTCGACGGCATCGCATCCACCGACGAACTCCCGCCGCCCAACTCCTTCGCGACCTTCGCCTTCCGCATCGACGGTGTCGGCGACAACCGCCCCCTCTTCTTCGAGTCCATGGCGAACGACGGCATCTTCGAACCCGGAGAAACCTGGCTCTTCATCGTGCAGGACTTCGTCAACACGCTCGGCAACGACCCCGCCGACTTCTCCTCCCTCGACTTCTCCGGCGGCTCGATCGGCAACGCTTCCGCCGCGTCCATCGTCCAGTTCATGGTCCCCACCCCCGGAAGTTCTGCCCTTCTGGCCATGACCGGCATCTGCGCCATGCGTCGCCGTCGCCGCTGAACCAAAGCACACTCCTTCTCTCATCTCACACTCTCGGAGCAGCGCCGGCACCCACGCCGGCGTTGTTCTTGCTCGGCGCAGGTACAATCCCCCTCCTATGTTCCATCCCTGGCACGATGTCATCCCCTCCTCAGATCGCCTGACGCTTCCTTACGGCTTCCGCGCGGTCATCGAAATCCCAAAGGGCTCGTCCAACAAGTACGAACTCGACAAGCCCACCGGCATGCTCCGGCTCGATCGTGTCTTGTCCTCCGCCGTCTATTACCCCGCCAACTACGGCTTCATCCCCCAGACACTCGCCGAGGACGACGACCCCCTCGACGTCCTGGTCTTCTGCACCGAGCAGGTCCCGCCCATGACGCTCTGCGACGCCCGTGTCGTGGGGCTCATGACGATGGTCGATGACGGCCAGCCCGATCACAAGATCGTCTCCGTGCTCGTCGACGACCCCGACTACGCCGACTTCCGAGATGCGCACGACTTCCCCAAGCACACCTTCAAAATGCTCCAGCGATTCTTCAAGGACTACAAGATCCTCGAAGGCAAGGAAGTCGCCGTCGACGAGATCCAGCCCGCCGAAACCGCCTTCCGCATCATCGAAGACTCCCTGAGCCGCTACTCCAAGGCCAGGCGCACCGGCGCGATGCCCGGCATCCGCCGCTGATCGCCTCGGGTATCCTCTCCCCCATGACCACGCGCGTGCTCGGCAAGACACTTATCGACCGCGAACGAATCCGGCAGCGCGTCCGCGAACTCGGCCGCGACCTCTCCAACAACCTCGCCGCCGCCCTCCGCGCCGATGGCCACGACCCGCAGGACGATGTGGACCGCGTCGTCATGCTCCCCGTGATGACCGGTGCCGTCGTCTTCGTCGCCGATCTCATCCGAGAGATGCCGCTCAGACTCTCCATGAGCGTCGTCACCGTCTCCTCATACCCCGGCCAGTCCACACGCTCCAAAGGCGCCACGCTCCGCGGCTCACTGCCCCAGAACCTCGCGGGCCGCCATGTGGTCATCGTCGATGACATCCTCGACTCCGGGGGCACGCTCGAACTCCTCCGCGGCGCGATCATGGAGCAAGGCGCCGCCTCCGTCCGCGCCTGCGTCCTGCTCAACAAACTCGATGTCCCCAAGAAGCCGGGCGTCCTCGCCGAGCACATCGGCTTCGATATCCCCGACGAGTTCGTCGTCGGCTACGGCCTCGATTACGACGGCTTCTACCGCAACCTCCCCGACATCCGCATCCTCGAAGAACGCTGACTCAAGCTGCAAACTCGGGTGCCACGGCTCAGCCCGAAGGGTGAGCCATACGGGTCGGGTCACACCCGCCCCGCCACATACACCACGAAGTCCTCATCGAGGTCCAGCGCCTCGTCCCCCTCGATCGGCCGCGTCATCAGAGCGCCCTCGCCGTCCACCGCCTCGGCGTAATCCGCGTACACCTCGCTCACGATGAACCCCGCCTCGATCAGCGCCTCGCGCAGCTCCGCCACGCCCCACAGGCGCCAGTCGTACACGAACGCGTCTTCCATCCGCGTCCCGTCGGGCAACTCGAAGTGGATCGCGTTCACGACCCGCGCCGTCGTCGGGTCCGCGCGCCGCTGCTCCCACTCGTACACCACCGTGCCGATCGGCGTCTCGACCTCCATCCCCGTCACACCCGGCACGAACTGCCGCTCGCCGCCGTACAGGTCCGCCACGAACACGCCCTTCGGCCGGAGCCGGAACACCACATTCCGCAGATATGTCATCAACTCGGACCGCGTGTGCAGTTCACACACCGCGAAGTTGAACGCCGCGATCACATCCGCACGCGCCTTGCAACCAAGCACATCCTCGGCGCGCAGCGCCAGCCGATCCATCCCGAAATCGTGCTGCTCCGCCATCCGCTTCCGCGCGTGCTCGAGCGGCCCCGCCTCCCGGTCGCACGCCACCGCCTGGTACCCCGGCCCCATCGCCACCCACGCCCGCGCCAGACTCGCCGGGCCCGCAAAATCATCCCCGAACTCCACCGGCTTCTGCCCGTGCAGCGCGTGCAGAAACCGCACCTGCCACGCCGGCGACTGCACGCACCACTCATACAAATCGAACTTGTTGAAATCACGCCGCGTCCGTGCCAACCCGTATCCTCTCTCTTGTGCAGCCCGTCTCCATCACCGATCCCGACGACCCGCGCGTCGCGCTCTACCGCGATGTCCGCGACCGCGACCTGCAGAGCCGCGCCGGCATGTTCATGGCCGAAGGGCGCTTCGTCGTCGCCATGGTACTCGCACAATCCCGTTTCACGCCGCACTCCGTCCTCGCTACCGAACCGGCGCTGCAGAGCATCGAGAGCGCCCTCGAATCGATCAACGACGCAACCCCCGTCTACCTGGCTTCGCAGGAACTCATGGACGCCATCACCGGCTTCCACATCCATCGCGGCTGCCTCGCCGCCGTGCATCGCGGTGATCCGCTCGACGCCGGCAATCTCATCGAAAGGGCGCGCACGCCCGATGAATGCCTCGTTGTCCTCGAAGACACCGCCAACCACGACAATGTCGGCGCGGTCTTCCGATCCGCAGCCGCGTTCGGCGTCGGCGCTGTTCTCCTCACCGCCAAGTCCTGCGACCCGCTCTATCGCAAGGCCGTGCGCGTTTCGATGGGCGGCGTGCTGCACATCCCCTTCGCCCGCATCGACTCCGCAGCCGATGCCGCCCGCGCGCTCCGCGCCGCCGGCTTCACAACCATCGCGCTCACGCCCGCGCCCGACGCGATCGACATCGCCGATGCGCCCCGCCCGCACAGAGTCGCGCTCTTCATCGGCGCCGAGGGGCCGGGCCTGACGCCCGCCACTATCGACGCCTGCGACCTCCGCGTCCGCATCCCCTCCACCGCTCTGGTTGACTCACTCAACCTCTCCGTCGCCGCCGGCATCGCCATGCACGCCCTCGCGCCCCTTACGCTACGCTCCCGCACATGATGACCACGCCCCAGGCCGACCCGCTCGCGCAGATCGCCGTCGCCCCCGTCCGCGA
The DNA here is from genome assembly GCA_937879825.1 of uncultured Phycisphaerales bacterium. GTDB lineage: Bacteria > Planctomycetota > Phycisphaerae > Phycisphaerales > UBA1924 > JACKHC01. Next base: position 2,485 of record CALFMQ010000378.1, on the reverse strand, counting down.
CGCCATGGTCGTCGGACTCGGAACCGGCCGCGCCGCATCCCGCGGCATCGTCGCCCTCGGCGCCAAAGTCCGCGAAGAGAACCTGACCATCACCTGCGTCGCCACATCCATCGCCTCCGAGCAGCTCGCCCGCGACGTCGGCCTCACAGTCCGCCCGATGCGCGACACGCCGCACGTCGACTACCTGTTCGACGGCGCCGATGAGGTCGACGCATCGCTCCGCATGCTCAAGGGCGGCGGCGGCGCCATGACCCGCGAGAAGATCGTCGCCCACGCCGCCGACCGCCGCGCCTACATGATCCAGCACAACAAACTCGTCCCCCGTCTGGGCACGCGCACCCCCCTCCCGGTCGAGGTCATGCCATTCGCGCTGGCGTGGGTCCGCGAGTCGTGCGAGGGCCGAGGTCTCCGCGGCGACCTCCGCCACGCCGGCGAAGGTGATTACATGACCGACAACGGCAACGCCGTGCTGGACCTCTGGCTCACGGAGGGCATGGATGTCGTGGCGCTGGCGGCGTGGCTCGACGAGATGCCCGGCGTGGTCGGGCACGGGCTGTTCATCGCGGAGGCGGACGTCGTCCATATCGAGGACGAGTCGGGCCACATCGAGTCGCGCAGGCGCGGTCGCTGAGCGCGCGCCGCCCAAAACTAACCGCGGCGACCGTGCGGCCGCCGCGTCAAACTTCAAAGATCTGCAACACACTGCGCTGATTTACATCGGCTTGTCGGCGATATTCACCAGGCGGCCCATGCGGCGCTTGGCGTTGATGATTTTACGACCCGCCTTTGTGCGCATCCGCGCGCGGAAGCCGATCGAGCGCTTTCTCTTGACTTTGCTCTGGCGGTGCTCGTAATGCATGTTCGGTTCACTCCAAAGTTGGGACCGGCCGCCGGGGGCCGGAGGATCGTTGAATCGGGGGCGAGATCATACCAGCCCCGTCGCCGGGGGCCAAATCGGTCGCCCCGGACGCGGGCCCGGGCCCGGCGGAGCCAAAAATCGGCGGAATCGCGCCGAGGTGATGGCGTCCGGGCGATCAGCCGATACCCTTCCTAGGTCCGCCTCAGGGGATTCCCGGACGGCGGTCGGCGGCTTGGCCGCGTGGTCCAACATGCCGTGGGCCCGGTGACCCCGGGACGACCCCCGGCATTTTGGTGCTCGCGTCCGAAGCCACAACTCGTGCCCCCGCTCCGGCTGGGGGTTGGTCTGTGGTTCCGGCCCCGGATGGTCGCGTTGAGCGGTCATGGCGGCGGCCCTTCGGAGGGCGTTCGTTTGAGTCCTGTCGATCCTTCGGATGTCTCAAGGGCCCAGGAGGCGATCGGGTATCGCTTCAGGGACCCGTCGCTGCTCTCAAGGGCACTCACGCACGCTTCGATTGCTGACTCCCGGCTCGCCTCGAACGAGCGGCTGGAGTTTCTGGGCGATGCGATTCTCGGCACGATTGTCTGCGACTATCTCTTCCAGCGCTTCCCCGATCTGCTCGAGGGCGACCTGACGAAGATCAAGTCCACGGTGGTGTCTCGTCGGACCTGCTCGGCGCTGGCGATCAAGCTCGGCCTGGAGGAACTCCTGGCGCTGGGCAAGGGGATGAAGACACGGACAGCGCTGCCTGCATCGCTCTCGGCGGCGGTGATCGAGGCGGTGGTGGGCGCGATCTACCTCGATGGCGGGATGGACGCGGCGCGTTCGTTCCTGATGCCGCTGCTCGAGCCGGTGATTGAACGGGCGGCGGAGTCGGGGCATCAGCAGAACTTCAAGTCGGTGCTGCAGCAGCACGCGCAGCGGGAGCTGATGGCGCAGCCGAGTTACGTGATGCTCGACGACAAGGGTCCGGATCACGCCAAGGCGTTCCACATCTGCGTCGAGATCGACGGCCGGCGGTTCCCGGGATGCTGGGCGACCTCGAAGAAGCAGGCGGAGCAGCAGGCGGCGCTTGCGGCGCTCAACGAACTGGGATTGATGAAGACGCTCGATGACGGGCACGTGATCTACCCGCCCACCAGCCCGAACGGTTCGCACGAGTCCGCGGCGTGAGGGCCCACATGGCTCCCCCCCCCGTCCCCCCGCCCCCCCGCCCCCCCTCACCCCCCCACGCTGGGCCATGACACCTAGAAGACCGCCACGACCCTAACCTTACCCGGCTATGATCGTCTCGCGAGGAGAGGAGCGATCACTTGGCGACGCAGCGGAAGAAGGCGGGGACGAGCAAGAAGAAGACAGTTCGGGCGCGGCCGAGCGCCAAGACGGTTGCTGTGGACGCCGTTGCTGCGAGCGGCCCGGCTCGGAGCGCGATTCCCGAGCGATCGGCGCCGCTCCGTGTGATTCGCGTGCGCGGGGCGTAGGAGCACAACCTCAAGTCGCTCGATGTGGACATCCCGCACGACCGGCTCGTGGTCATCACCGGGTTGTCGGGGTCGGGGAAGTCGTCGCTCGCGTTCGACACGATCTTCGCCGAGGGCCAGCGGAAGTACATGGAGTCGCTGTCGG
>CALFMQ010000377.1 GCA_937879825.1 uncultured Phycisphaerales bacterium | reverse complement strand
CCCTATGGCTTAGCCGCAGGAGTCTGGACCGACAAGGGCTCCAAGGTTTTCGAGATCGCCACGAAACTCAAAGCGGGAGTCATCTGGTGCAACACCTACAACAAGTTCGACGCCGCCTCACCCTTCGGCGGCTTCAAGGAATCCGGCTTCGGCCGCGAGGGCGGCATGCAAGGCCTCCGCGCCTATGTACGCATCTAAGCTCACCACAGAGGCACGGAGGACACAGAGAAGAACAAATGCTTGGAACTGAGCAACATCCAGGCCTTGAGGCAGACCTGACCGGTCGCGTGATCGGTGCCGCCATCGAGGTGCACCGTGCCCTCGGGCCCGGTTTGCTCGAGTCGGCATACGAACAGTGCCTCTGCTATGAGTTGGCCCAGCGTGGTATCGAACACGCGCGACAGATCGATCTCCCGGTGTCATACAAGGGCATCCAACTCGAATGCGGGTATCGATTGGATGTTGTTGTTGAGAACTCGCTGATCCTGGAAATCAAGGCGGTGGATCAACTCGCTCCCATTCACGAAGCCCAACTCTTGACATACCTCCGTCTGTCCGGTCACCGACTCGGACTCCTGATCAACTTCAATGTCCCCGTGCTCAGAGACGGCATCAAGAGACTCAAACTCTGATTTCTTCTCTGTGCCCTCTGTGCCTCTGTGGTGAATACTCATGACCGAACGAATCCAAGTCACCAAAACCCACAAACTCTTCATCGCCGGCGCCTTCCCCCGCTCCGAGAGCGGCCGCTCCGCCGTCGTCATCGACGCCAAAGGCAAGGTCGCAGCCCACCTCTGCCGCGCCTCACGCAAGGATGTCCGCGACGCCGTCACCGCCGCCGCCAAGGCCCAGCCATCATGGGCCGAGCGCGCCGCCTACAACCGCTCGCAGATCCTCTACCGCATGGCCGAGATGCTCGAAGGCGGGGGGGGGAAAGCCGACGAGTTCGCACAGACCATCAAGCAAACCACCAACGCCGACCTCCGTGCCGCGCGCAAGCAAGTCGCAGCATCCATCGACCGCCTCGTCGCCTTCGCAGGATGGGCCGACAAGTTCTCACAGGTCCTCGGCTGCCACAACCCCATCGCCGGCCCCTACTACAACTTCACTGTCCCCGAAGCCACGGGCGTCGTCGCCGTCGTCGGCCCCGACGAACCCTCCCTCCTCGGCCTCATCTCCCTCATCGCACCCGCGCTCTGCGCGGGCAACACCATCGTCGCACTCGCCTCCCGCGCCGAGCCCATCACCGCCTGCTTATTGGGCGAAGTCTGCGCCACGAGCGATGTCCCCGGAGGTGTCGTCAACATCCTCACCGGCGACCGCGCCGAACTCATCGACTGGATCGCCACCCACCGCGAAGTCGGCGCCATCCACGCCGGCGGTCTCAACGAAGATGAAGCCAAATCCGTCCGCCTCGGCTGCGCCGACAACATGAAGCGCGTCACCCTTCGCGACCTCGACGCCGACGACTGGTACGACGACGCCGCGTGCGAGTCGCCGTGGTGGATCGAGCCATTCGTCGAGATGAAAACCATCTGGCACCCCGCCTCCGCCTGACGATCGCGACGATCAGCACACCTGTGCCGACTGGGAAGGGTGGGCTTGCATCGCCTGCGCCGCCATTGCCGCATCTCCCGCGCCGGGGAATACCCCGATGCGGGGTTCCGCGCAAGCGTTCGGCCCCCCGAACCGATCTTGGGGGCGGGAACAATCCCGCCACAAGGGAGGATCGTCGCATGGGTATGGGAAGCGGCACCGGGGGGCCGAAGGGGGCGGGGGGGGCGAAGGGCGCGGGGGGGGATCAACGCAACTATCAGGGCCCCGTCCGCGCAACGCGGCCGGGCCGCCACATCCTCAACGAAGCGGAACTCGCACCGCCCGATCAGACACGCACCGAAGTCAAACCCGCGGCCACGCTCCGCCACCTCATGCCGCAGATGCCCGTCGCGCGCCGCGCCGGAATCCTCATGGCCGGGAGCGTCGCCGTCACAGGCATCACGTCCCTTGCCGTCTCCAAGTGGCCCGCCTCCACCGCGCTCGGCTCCATCATGATCATCCTCGCCGCCGCCGCCGCGCTCGCCGGGCTCTACTTCCTCATGGTCGTCTGCCCCGAACGCCAGCGCAAACTCGATCGCGTCACGCTCATCGGGCGCGTCCGCGTCCTCGCATCGCCGTCGCGCGACCAGACATTCACAACGCTCCTCGCCATCGATCAGGGCCACGAACTCGCTCCCATGGCCCGCGCCATCCACGATGTCCTCGTCGCCACCCACCGCACGCGCATGGAAGCATCATGGCTCCGGCGCGAGATGGAGTCCGAGGTCGACAAGCAGACCCGCAAGCGCACCGCCACCCTCGAACGCCTCTCCTCGACCGACGGCCTCACCGGCCTCCTCAACAGACGCGGCTTCGATGAACAGTTCGAGGACCTCTTCGTCAGGTCGCAGCGCGAAGGCGAGAACCTCGCAGTCATCGCCATCGATATGGACTTCTTCAAAACGCTCAACGATGTCTGCGGCCACGCCAAGGGCGACGAGGCCCTCACCATCGCCGGCCAGGTCCTCAAGAGCCAACTCCGCGAGACCGACCTCGCCGGACGAATGGGCGGCGACGAACTCGTCGTCGTGCTCTTCGGCTCCGAGTCGACCGACGCCCGCCAGGTCGCCGAGCGAATCGCGCACCTCTTCTCAACCCATCCCTCCGGCCACAACCTCCCCTGCGACTGGCCCTCCCTCAGCGCCGGAATCGCCGCCCGCATCGAACACAGCGCCGAAACATCGCGCGATCTCCTCGCCAAGGCCGACCGGGCGCTCTACGACTCCAAGAAGTCGGGCCGCCGCCGCGCCACCATCTTCGGCGAAGACTGGCCAACCTCGCGCGTCGCATGACGCTAGGATTCATCCGCCGTGAGTCAGAACCAGCCCCAGAACCGCATCACCCTGTGGCCCGCATGGGCGGCCTTCGCCACCCTCGCGCTCTCGGCGATCGCAACGCTCCTCGCGCTCGCGCTTTTCATTCAGGCGACCCGTGAAGGCCTCGCCTCGGGGTCCGTCGAGGCATGGTTCGCCGCCGCCTTCGCCGTCGTCATGATCGCCGCCGGGATCACCGGAGTCCTCACGGGGCTCCGAAAGATTCGCGGCGCCGAACCTCTCGCCCTCCTCTGCATCGGCGGCGCCATCTTCGTCAGCGCCGTCCTCAGCAACTCCTCCATCGCATCACGCGCCCTCGGACGCGGCGGCACATCCCCCGTCTTCGCGGGAATGAACATCCAGCCCATCAGCGCCGGGCTCGTCGCCGCCGCCCTGCTCATGATGGCCCTGTCCGCGCTGGCGACACTCCGTCGCGATCCACGCGCTTCCGTCCCCACCGTTGCGCGCGCCGTCGCGTTCGGAGTCCCCATCCTCGCCATCGCCGCCGCATGGAAGGTCGGCTCCATCCGCGCATCCATCCTCGCCATGCCGGGCCTGCTCCTGTCGCTCCTCTCCATCGCCGCGCTCTTCGCCTTGGTCTTCTGCGCCTCCGCCAGCATCCACCTCTTCATCAAGGGCTTCGCCGCCGCCGCCCACACCCGCCGCAATCTCCCCGATCAACCAGCTCCCGACGCGAATAAGGCCGATTCCACCCCCGCCGTGGAAAGCGCCCCACCCGCTCCCCAACAATAAGAGTCCATGAGCGAAGCCCTACTGGTCATCACGGGAGTCGTGCTGGGAGGCATCATCGCCTTCCTCCTGGTCCGAAAACTCGGCAAGGGCGCGCCCGTGCGCACCACCACGCTCGACGCCGTCGTCGATCAGGTCCGCGCCGTCGGCAAACTCGTCGGCCTCGAAGTCCACGCCAAGGAAATCGCCACATCCACCAAGGGCTGGTCCTGGGTGCCGCAGCTCCTCCTGAGCCAGGCCAAGGTCGCGATGATCTTCTTCTTCGAGAAGCAGTACTTCATCGACCTCTCCAAACTCACCAAGCGCGATGTGCGCGACATGGGCGACGGCAAGTATGTCGTCATCCTCCCCAAACTCGAGGGCCACCTCCGCCTCGTCGATCTCAAACCCTACGATGTTCAGGCCGGGCGCATCCTCGGGCTCCTCGATGTCATCCAGATGACCGCCGAGACGCAGGACAAACTCATGCGCGACGCCCAGCGCGACGCCTCCTCGCTCTTCGAGCGCCACGAGGACCGCTACATCGCCGAGGCCCACCGCTCCGTCGAGCGCCAACTCAAAGCCCTCATGCGCCTCGTCGACGCCGATGTCTCATTCGAATGGCGCACCCTCACCGGCGAGGTCCGCCACACGACCCCCGCCTCGCCCGTGGCAACCGTCTGAACACCGCCCGCCCCGCCCGCGTACTCCCGGGGCATGACCACCCCAGCCGCGCCCCCCGATAACCCGCGCCCAAGTTCATTCCTGGTGCGCTGGCTCCGACGCCTCCTCTGGGCGGGCGCCATCGCCGCAGCACTCGCCCTCGCCTTCGCCTACCTCTGGCCATCCACGCGCCGCTTCGAGTCCTACGAACTCCGCGCCATCTCCTTCCTCGCCTTCGCCGTCCGCACGCTCATCTTCCACGCCGCCATCGGGTTCACGCTCCTCGCCCTGTGCGCCCTGGCGCTGCGCGCCCGCCGCCTCGCCTCACTCGCCGCGCTCACAAGCGTCGTCATGCTCGGCCCCGTCGCCCTCTCATTCGTCGCCAACCCCCGCCCGCCCGCCGACACCCCCGTCCTCACCATCCTCGGCGCCAATGTCCTGCGGGGCAACGCCGATC
>CALFMQ010000376.1 GCA_937879825.1 uncultured Phycisphaerales bacterium | reverse complement strand
GTCTGCTGTCAACGTCACATTTGGAGGGACGATCTTCTTGTCGACCACACCATTGCGCTCCCAGAACCCACCTGCAGGCGGAGTCTGGAAGTGCCAGGACGGCCCCTCAACCAGCCCATTCTCAAATCGGACGGCCTCCACGAACCGGACATACATCTTCGCGATGTGCTCTGGCGAGCTGTTCTCAAACTCCGAGTCATCGACTCCAAATTCAATCATCTCGTTCGCGAGCCCCTCGGCGATGAGTTGCTGCAGGCCCTCCGAGATCGATACCGAACTACCGATCGATCGACCTGACCCGCTCGGCCTTGTCATGCGCCCAACCAGCGCGCTCGCGAAGATCGGAGGAAGGATGTGCCCCCGAACGACTTCGCTCACTGTGCAGTCCAACGTGTTTGAGAGCAGCGCCATGGTCTCGACCTGCTCGGAGTCAAACCGGATGGCAAACTGTGTCTTTGGGCTCATGAGACCAACCCCTGAGTGGTATGCAAAAGTGCATCCCAATATTGCATCCCAAAATGCCGTAGTCAAGTGCGGCAAGCCCGAATAGCGCGAAAGAAAGTCAGTCCCGATCCGCGGCTGTTCTTTGAGGTCTCTGCTGTCGCGACCCCCTCTGCCAAGGACCCGTTGGCCCCCCGCCCCCCCCACCTGACCGGCGTAAGCGCGCGACCGCGCTAGGCCGATTAGAAATAAGCCCAGCGCGTCCCGAGCGTATCCCGTTGGATCGCAAGCACTTATCAACAATCAACCCCCCACCGTTCGCGCAGGTCAGCGGTTAGGCCGTCCAGCTCGCCCGCGACGCTCTCGATGCGAGCGAGGTCCAGGTCCTCGTCATCGACCCGCCCCGCGCGCGTCGCGGCTTCCAGCCGCTCGCTGAGTTCGATCACCCTCCCCGTCGCCGCCTGGAGTTCGCGGAGCAGCCCCGCGATCCGCTCGGGCGGGAGTGTCGGCCGCTCCATCCGGTGCCGGTCCATGCCCAGCAGATGCCGCCACATGTGACCGGCGATGCGATTGACCGTCGGCGCCTCGTTCTCGAGCACCGCCCGGCTCGATCGCTTCCACGCGGGCACCTCGTGAGCCACGAGCCCGCCGTCATCGACCCATTCGCGCCTGCCGCAGTGCGCGCACTTGTGCGCCGCCTCTCGCGATCTCGGGGTGTGCGGGGTGATCGGTCGCCCGAGTGTGTCCTGAGCGTCCATGCTCACCGTCCGTTTGATACGATTCGTCGCAACTGCCATGCGTGTACCTCCGCATGCGGCCAGGGGCGCGCTCGCGTTTGGGCACGCGGCGCGTCTCGATTGAGGGAACGCAGACCACCTGCGTCCCGAAGACCCCGCCCCGGCGCGAACCGGAGCGGAGCGTCAGTAGGCCCGTTGCGGGCCCGGTCGGTCCAACAAATCCCGCCGCGGCTTTGAGACCGCGCCGGGATGTCCCCTCCAGGCAACAGGCCCGGAGAGCACTTCAAGGATCAAGGATCAGCCCGACTCAAGCGCCACCCGCCTCGCGAGCGCCTGATCGCGTTCTGCGTACACCTGCGTCGTCTCCACTTTCGAGTGCCCGAGCACGGCGCCGGCGGCTTCGAGCCCGTACTCCTTGCGGATCTCCGTACCCCGCGTGTGCCGCAACTGATTCGGAGCCCACTTCGGCACCCCCGCGCGCTCGCACGCGCGCTCGATCGCGCGCCTATACGAGCCCGTCGTGTATCGATCGCCAGGCCGCTTCTTCGGGTGTCGCTTCTTGTTCGTCCCGGGTCGGTTGCCGCAGTTCAGCGGGGTCTTCCGTTCCTTGTGGAGCGCTTCTAGCCGCTGCTCCTCGCTCTCCGCCGGCGAGAAGATCGGCGCGTTCAGGTCGGCCTTCAGGAAGGGCCTGAGCATCTGCTGGACACGCGGGCCGATGGTGATGACCCGGCTCTTGCCATGGTGAGCGGTCTTGTGGTGCCTGGGCCTGTAGACCCACACCCCACCCCCCGCGTCCATCTCGATCTCACCCGTCGTCATGGCGCATATCTCGCCCGGGCGCGCCCCGGTGACCATCTGCACCCGGACCATCGCGGCCACCGTCGGCGACAACTCGCGGATCGTCGTCTCGACGATCACGGGCGACACCGGCCCGACGCCTTCAGACTCTCTCACCCCGTACTCTCCTCTCCGGAGCCCGCGAACCGACTGCAGCCCGTGCCACACGCTCGGATCGATCAGCTCCTCACTCACCGCCCAGCAGAACGCCCGTTTGATGACCGACGCGCGGCCGTTCACCGTGGACCTGCACCACCCCTTGCCCGCCATCGCCGCCATGAGTTGCCGCAGCGCCTTGGGCCCGAAATCCGATGCCCGGTCGAGCCCGTGCGCCACCCGGAGCGTTCTCAGCGCCATCCGCTCGCTCCAGAGATTCTCGACCTTCCGGTACGCGTTGAGGTGATGCCAGTACCCCAGCACGATCTCGGCGACGCATGGGTCGTGCTGCGTCCTGTGCGTCGGGCAACCCCGCGCGCGCCACGCCTCGACGAGCGTCTCGTACTTCGCGTGCGACTCCGGCGAGCCGTAGCGCCCGAGTGAGTGATACCGCCCCCCGATCCGCACGCGGGCGGTGTTCGTGGGTTTGTGCATGGTGTAGGCGGGCACGCGGATGACTCTTGACTTCACTGACATAGCGCAATCACTCCTTGCTGGGTATTACCCATCTGGTGCGATGCGCCGGTCCCGTGAACGCGCGGCCCTTTCGAGCCGAAGTGCCGATACGATCGGCGGTTAGTCATGTGGAGCGGATGGGACTCGAACCCACAACATCTAGCTTGCAAAGCTAGTGCTCTCCCAATTGAGCTACCGCCCCAGCGGTCGCCCAACTATACCCCGACGACCACCCCGGTACGATTCGAGTATGCCCGCAGACCCGCCAGCCGGCCACCCCGAGTTCCCTTCGCCGTTCATTCTGGGCGTCGCGGGCGCCATCGGCGCGGGCAAGTCCGCGGTCGCACAATCGTTCGCGACTCTGGGGTGCGTCGTGGTGGATTTCGACGCCGAGGCCAAAGCCGCGCTCGATCGCAAGGATGTCCGCCGACGTCTCATCGAATGGTGGGGTATCGACATGATCGCTCCGACCGGGCTCGTGGACCGGGCCGCGGTGGCGAGGGCGATTTTCGCCAACGACACCGCCCGGTTGCGCCTCGAACGCCTCGTG
>CALFMQ010000375.1 GCA_937879825.1 uncultured Phycisphaerales bacterium | reverse complement strand
AAGACTCACCACAAGAGCACACAGAGAGCACAGAGAAGGGACGGGGACTGAGAGAGGAGAAAGCCCTCTCCGTCACAAATGGCGTGACACCTCCTGCGCCCCCCTTCCCCACTAGCGGCGGGGGAGAAAGCACCGCTTGCATCACTCCGTGCTGACAAGCGGTGGCACCCGATCGATTGCGTTCGGCAACTTATGGCGTCGCGATCGGTTTACATCCGCGGTTCGTTGACTCGTGGAGGATTGATCGTTGCGGATGACATCTGTTGTTGTTGCGATGGTGCTGATGTGTTGCTTGTGCGCGTATGCGGCGGCGCAGGATGGTCGCCACACGGTGCCGATGGTGCTGCTGGGTTCGGATGAGCCGATCAGCGCGTATGTCCGCGAGGTGTTCCAGGACCGCGACGGGGTGTACTGGTTCGGCACGAACGGCGACGGGCTTGCGCGGTATGACGGTGAGGAACTGACTTATCTCAGTCTCAAGGAAGGTCTGGGCGGGAGCGCGATTCGGGGGATCGTGCAGGACGATGATGGCGCGTTGTGGTTCGCGACGGACGGGGGCGTGAGCCGGTACGCGGGTGGTGTGTTCAGGAACTACACCGTTGAGGATGGTCTGAGCGCGAGTGATGTGTGGAGCATCATGTGCGACAGCAACGGGACGATCTGGGTCGGGACGCACGAGGGCGTGTGCCGGCTCGAGGGGGAGCGGTTTGCGGCGTTTTCGCTGCCGCGTGTGGAGGTTGACGATCCGGAGTCGCGGTTCTCGCCCAAGGTGGTGTTCGCGATGATCGAGGACTCTAAGGGGCGTCTTTGGTTCGGGACGGACGGGGAGGGTGTGCACCGGTATGACGGGGCGGCGTTTGCGAGTTTCACGGCGGCGGACGGTCTTGCCGGGAACATGGTGCGTTCGCTGTGCGAGGATCGGCGCGGGAATGTCTGGATCGGCACCGATGGGCGCGGCGTGAGCCGGTACGACGGTGCCACTTTCACGACATTCACGGAGGCGAACGGGCTGAGCAACGATCGGGTTTTTGAGATCTACGAGGATCGCGCGGGGGACCTGTGGTTCTCGACGCTGGGCGCGGGGGCGTGCCGCTACGACGGGGAGTCGTTCCGGGCGTTCCGCGAGGACCCTGATTTGCTTGTCAGCGGGCGGCCGGCGCACTCGCATGTGCAGGAGTTCTTTCAGGACCGCGACGGCGTGATGTGGTTCGGGTGCTCGGGTGGGCTGTTCTTTCTGGATGGCGAGGCGTTGGTGCATGTGACGAAGGCGGGGCCGTGGCCTGCGAAGCCGGGGTTCGCATCGCTCGAGAACTGGCTGTCCGAGACAATTGAGCTCCCGCCGGGCTTCGCGCCGGAAATGCCGAGCGGGCGTGAGACGCTGCGCTTTGCGCCGGGGTGGCGGACCCCCGAGGCGGAGGGATTCTGGTCGTACGCGTTCGTGATGACGATCGATGAGGCGGAGCCGGACCTGGATCGTGTGGAGTCGCTTCTTGAGACATACTACACGGGGCTGATGCGCGCCTTTGCACGGGATCGGGACATCGGCGCTGTTCCCGTCGGGGTGGAACTGGAGCGTGTTGGGGATGGGCGGTACACGGGGGAGATGCGGCTGGTGGATGCGTTTGCGACCTTCGAGCCGAAGGTGCTGCGGGTGTTGGCGGACACGGCGAGGGTGTCGGATGCGCGCTCGACCGTGGCGACTCGTGTGAGCGCCCAGCCCGAAGGCCACGCGATCTGGCGCATGCTTGAAGCGGCGATCGCGGATATCCACGCATCGCTTGGTGCTGAGCCGCTTGCGCGCTTTGCGCATCTTGTGGGAGGTGAGTGGCGTCTGGGGCTGCCCGGCGGGAAGTGGCAGGTTGATACCTGGGCTTGGGGGCCGGGGGAGCGGTCGTTGCGGTCGCGGACTTTCAACTCGCAAGGCGACGGTGAGACGACGTGCGGGGTGTGGCGGGTGATGTATTGGCATCCGGGGCGCGGGCGCATCGAGACGCTGAACCTGCAATGGCAGGGGATGGCGGGGACGGGGGTGATCGCGATGGAGGGTGATGCGACGCGAAACGACTATGAGTTGTTCTACGACGAGCCGAATCCGCATCTGAGGAACTCGGCGCAGGTGCGGCCGCTGGTGCTGGACTGGGAGTTTGCGGGAGAGGACTTATACCGGTTGCGGCTGCGAGAGCTGGAGCGGGGCGAGATGCTGGTGCTCGCGGAGTGGGCGTATGCGCGGTCGAGCGAGCTGACGAAGGTGCCCGCGAGCGCGAAGGAAGCGCCGGAGCGGGTGAAGCATCTCGGTGCGCTGGAGGGATTGGCGGGGCGTGGGTGGGCATCGAAGGATGGAAGGGTGCACGCGCGTGTGGACTGGGTTGCGTACACGGAGGCGCTGTTCGCGGCGATGGAGATCGATGGGCGCGCGGTCGAGGCGCACGTGTATGTGCATCCCCTGACAGACCGGGTGATGGTGCTGGCGCTGACGGAGACGGGCGGGGTGTACGAGGGGACGATGCGCACGGATGCGGGCGGCGCGGTGGTGTTCGATGTGACGGGGTATGAGGGCGGCGCGGTGGTAGAGCGCGCGATTCGGGTTGAAATTGAAGATGCGCGCGTGGAGGTTC
>CALFMQ010000374.1 GCA_937879825.1 uncultured Phycisphaerales bacterium | reverse complement strand
GCAGAGCAGCGGATTCCAAATCCGCAGGTTGAGGGTTCGATTCCTTCCCGGCGTGTTCGACAGAGCCACCCACACGGAGCCACCATGTCCTTCACCTACAAGCCCTCGCAGGGATACTGGACGCGACTGATGAGCGCCATCGCCGGCGGGACGCTCGCGCTGGCCGCGGGCTCGTGGGCGTGGGCGCAGCTCGACGCTATCGATGTGAAGTTCGAGCGCGTCTACCTGCAGGGCGGCGTGCTGGCCGCGATTCTCTTGGTCTCGGCGATCCTCATCTTCTGGCTTGTGTACCGCAAGCCGTCGTCGAGCGAGTTCCTCATCGCCACCGAAGGCGAGATGAAGAAAGTCAACTGGTCGAGCCGACGCGAGATCTTCGGCTCGACATGGGTGGTGATCGCCATATCCGTGATCATCGCCGTCCTGTTGTTCGTGGTCGATATGGGATTCCACGCCATCTTCAAGGCGATCGGCGTGCTCGACGCCTGAGTTTCCGCCGGCGCCCCCGGCGCCGCGCTCGCTTTGGTCCCGCATCGATCTGACCGTTCCACACCACGCTTCGGCGCGGGCAGTTCCGCGCCGGGCAGGGCCCGGAGGGCCGCGCGATGACTGAAGAGCAAGCAGCACAATCCACGGCGACCCTCGACGGGCGCCTCAACGAACGCACCGACACGCTCGCCGATGGCGAGCCCGTGACCACGCCGGGCATGAACTGGTTCGTGCTCCGTGTCGCCTCCAACAAGGAGTACTACGTCCGCGACACGCTGCTGCGCAAGATCCAGATCGAGGGCATGACGCACCTCGTCAACCGGATCCTCGTGCCGACGGAGAAGACCAAGACCGTCAAGGCCGGCAAGCAGAAGATCACCGAGACCAAGCTCTACCCCGGCTATGTCTTCGTCGAGATGAAACTCGAAGACGACGGGCGCATCCCCCAGGACATCTTCTTCCTCATCAAGGAAACCACCGGCGTGGGCGACTTCGTGGGAACGACCGGGCGCCCCACCGCGCTGGCCGACCACGAGATCGAGAAGATGCTCCAGGACTCGCGCAAGCCCGAGGAGATGCCCGAGATCAAGCTCGTCTTCCAGAAGGGCGAGCCCGTCACCATCAAGGGCGGCCCCTTCGAGGGGTACGAGGGCACCGTCGACGAACTCCTCCCCGAGAAGGGCCTCGTCCGCGTGCTCGTCACGATCTTCGGCCGGCAGGCGCCGATCGAACTGGAAGAGTGGCAGATCGCCAAGACCGACGAGGCGTAAGCACGCCACGACAATCACACGTATCAACAACAAAGCCGAGGGACTCAGGGTCCCTCGGCTTCTTTCTTTGGTGATCGCTGTGGAGCGTGTCCGGCGGTGGGGCACTACCGCTTGCGCCGCATCATGCACCCGATCCCGCCGATGAACGCGCCCATGGCGCCGGGCGACGGGACGATCGAGTAGTCATACGTAACAGTGAAGTCGCCGAAGTGGCGGTACTGCTGGAAACCCACCCAGATCGCGGCGGTGTCGGGATACTCGGGGAAGAAGTCCGGGGGCGGCCAGGACGGGTCGTTGACCCAGAAGAAGCTGAGCTCCTGGAACCCGCCGTAGACGGTCGTCACGTCGCCGGTGTCCGTGAGCGCATCGAGAACGGATTGATCACCGCCCGCGAGGAACTCCCACGAGTTGGAGTAACTATCCGAGAACGATTGTGTGAAGCTGTCGGGCCCGTTGTTGCCGGGGATGTTGTCGTACGCGGCCAGATCACCGGTGACGTTGTCGATGAAGAACGCGCCGGGGCCGAAGAACGGGGGGCCGGGAGGCCCGCCGTTGACGATGGAGCCCTCTCCGTCGCCGCCGTCGATGGTCCCCAGCTGCAGGATGGAGATGAACGAACTGCTGACGAAGAAGTCGCCGGCGCTGACGGCGGTGGGCCCGGTGCTCTCGACGAAGAGGTCGGCCGAGAAGTTGTGGTTGAAGTCGAACCGCACGCTGTTGAGCTGGCGGGTGCCGCCCATGGTGTCGAACCCCGAAATGACGGGGTTGATGATGCCCTGCGAGGGGTCGTAGTCGAACGGGACGACCTGGCTGACGGTGCCGGCAGACGCCGCCCCCGCCAGCGAAGCCATCACCGTCACTGCGATGAACCGTTTCATAATCTTCGCGCTCCTTAGTACATGCTCGTGTGGCGCCCGGCACCGTTCCGGGCATTCCGCATCGCTCGCCCGGAGGGGAGCTGCTCCGATCAAGTTATCCGCGATTCCGGGGCACGCAATATTTCTCTAGAGAAATCTGCCAATATTGTGCCAAAGAATACTCTCGCCGCTGGCCGGACCCAAAAACGGCGGTAGCATGCACAAGATGGCGATCCAGGCCCCAGAGACCGCGACCACCCCCTTCGCCCGTGCCGCGACGGAGCAGCTGCGCATTGTTCAGGCGGCGATGACCGATCTCCTGGCCGAGGCGGGGCTGAGCAACGCCCGGCCCACCGATGTCGGGCGGGCGCTCGGGCTGGACAAAACCCTCGCGTGGAAGGTGTGCCGCTTCGTCGGCGCGTCGGACCTCGGCGCCGCGGCGCGGCACATGCCCGGCGCGAGCGGCGTGGAGATTCTGGTGCGGGCGGCGGCCGCCGCGGGAGTCGCCGAGAAGTTCGTCGCACAAACCCGAGACGCCGACCGATTGCTTCGCGCGTTCGTCGCCAAGCAGGCGGGCGATCGGCGGACATTCGAGTCGATGCTCGCTTCGGGTCCCGACGGCGAGCGCGACGAGCGCACCGAACTCGAAGAGCGACGCTCGCACTTCCGATCGGGCGCCGCGATCTGGGGCGTCCGCGCCCAACTCCAGTTCCTGATGCTCGCCCTCAAGCCCAGCCCGACGCGTGAGGGTTTTCTCGACGCGGTGCAGGTGAGCGGGTTTGTCGGATTCGAGCGGTTGCGCCCCGATGTGCCGTGGACGGTGCGCCGTCAGCGGGCGCACAGCGACTCAGGGGCCGAAGTGTTCAAGGTGGTGCGTGAGCCGCTCGTGGAAGCCCGGCGGCGCGCGGGATCACCGCCGCTCTTCGATCCGTATTGCTCGAAGCCCATCCCCGAACTCCGCCAGTACGAGGTCGAGAACGGCTGGGTGTACGACGAACTGGCGCCCGGTCGCGTCGGGCGCGGCGGCGCGACCACGGTCGTCCTGGGCGAGCGCTACCTCGGTCCGATTCCCTTCAGGCGTTCGCCGGACAACACGCGCGGCGTATACGCGCTGACCGTGCGCACGCCGGTGGCGTGCGTGCTGTTCGATGTGCTGTTGCACCGCAGTCTGTCCCACTTCGGTCGTGCCAGGCGGTTTGTGTGCGGATTGCTCGAGAACCTGCCGACCACGGACGCGACCGGTGCGATGAACGAGCGATCGCTCATGTGCGAGCCGACGTACGCCGCCGAACTCGGGCACGCCGCGGTCGTGCAGACGCACCGCTTCCCGAACTATGCGCCGATGGTCAATGATGCGCTGGCGACCTCCGGATTCGGCTCGCTCGAGGAGTTCCGCGGCTACCGCACCGAGTTGGAATACCCCGCGTTCCCGTGCGATATCAAGATGACCGTCGAGATCGGCGCATCATGAGCCCCCCTCACCGCCATGACCCCGGAGCCAACAAAGCCGAGGGATGCGGGTCCCTCGGCCAGTTCGCTCGGGAAACATTCCTGAGTAGACTCCCGGGCACATGAGACTCTCGCTCTCCGAGATCCGCGCCAACGCAATGCGTTTCGCCGCCGAGTGGAAGGACGCCGACAGCGAACGCGCCGAGGCCCAGA
>CALFMQ010000373.1 GCA_937879825.1 uncultured Phycisphaerales bacterium | reverse complement strand
ACGGCATCAAGCACGAGGTGCTCAATGCCAAGCAGCACGAGCGCGAGGCGCACATCGTCGAGAACGCGGGCCAGCTCGGCGCGGTGATGATCGCGACGAACATGGCGGGCCGCGGCACGGACATCAAGCTGGCGCGGATCAAGCGTGTGGAGCTCTTGGAGCACTGGCTGCGGCGCGGGATCGCGCCGCGGGAGTTGACTATCGAGGACTCTGACGAGCAGGTGCGCGAGAAGATCTACCGGAAGATCGCTGCAAAGGAACTGGGGATCAAGAAGCGTGAGGCGGAGGAGATGGCGTTCGCGGAGCTGCAGACGAAGTTGTTGCAGAAGTGGACGCTGGAGCACACGTGGGTCGCGGACAAGAAGATCGAGTCGATGAGCGACGACGAGATGCGTCAGGCGCTGGATGCGCAGGGGCGTTTCGGGCTGCACCGGATCGGGTGGTACAAGACGGTGGAGGAACTGGGCGGGCTGCACGTGATCGGGACGGAGCGGCATGAGTCGCGGCGCATCGACAATCAGTTGCGCGGGCGTTCGGGTCGCCAGGGCGATCACGGCTCGTCGCGGTTCTTCGTCTCGCTCGAAGACGATCTGATGAAGATGTTCGCGGGTGAGACGACGCTCAAGATTTTGTCTCGGCTGGGCATGAAGGAGGGGGACGCGATCGAGCATCCGATGCTCAGCAAGTCGATCGTGCGTGCGCAGCGGAAGGTGGAGGAGCGGAACTTCCAGATTCGCAAGAACATTCTGGAATATGACGAGGTGATGGAGCACCAGCGTCAGGGGTTCTACGGCATGCGTCAGCGCGTGCTGGACGGGCGCGATATCCGCGGGTTGATCTTCGAGTTCATCGAGGACGCGTCGCGGGACGCGGTGGGGCGCTACCTTGATAAGGATTACGCGCTGGAGTGCATCGCGCAGTACGCGATGGAGAAGACGCGCGTGTCCATCCCGCCGGAGCGGCTGCGCCGGCGCGAGGGCGAGGAGATTCTCGACGCGGTTCGGCGCGAGGCGCTGGACGAGGCGCGGCACGAGGTGTCGGTGACGATGGGCGAGTACTACCCCGAGGGAGGCGGCGTCGAGGACATCGATGTTGTCGGTCTGGAGCGGTGGGCGCGAGATCGGTTCGGCATCGAACTCACGGCCGAGCAGATTCACGGGGCCTCGCCCCGGGAGTTGTCCAACAGGTTGCTCGAGGCCGCCGAGGATCGGATCGGCAAGCTCGACCTGAGCGAGGCGCGGCAGTACATGGTGCCGAACTACGGGCACAAGCAGCTGTCGGCGTGGCTCCGCAAGACGATGAATCTGGATGTGCCGGTCGAGAAGCTGCTGGCGCGCGAGAACGAGGACGACATCGTCGAGTTGGTGCTGGCGCAGGTGCGTGAGGCGTACGACAAGCGGGAGGTGGAGTACCCGGTCGAGTTCATGATGGAATGGACGATGGGGTTGATGCGCCACAACGCGGACATGGCGTCGGCGAATCTCTCGAAGTGGACGAAGCAGCGGTTCGGCACGGAGATGGCGGACAACGCGCTGCGGACCAAGATGCCGCAGCAGATCGCCGAGGACATGCGCAAGCAGATGAAGGCGTTCGTGGAGTCGGGTCGTCTCGAGGACGCGGTCGCGGAGGCGCAGGCGTGCGCGACCTGGGACGAGTTGACGGCGTATTTCCGTGAGAAGTACGAGATGACCGTGCCGCACTGGGTGAAGCGTCTCAAGGGCAAGGAACGCGACGATCAGATTCGTGCGCGCGTGGAGACGATTCTGCGGAGCGAGCTGGTGTGGTTCGAGCAGACGGTGCTGTTGCAGGTGCTCGATCCGGTGTGGAAGGACCATCTGTACGGGATGGACCAGCTCCGCGACTCGATCGGGTTCCGCGCCTTCAGCCAGCAGGACCCGCGGATCGAGTACAAGCGCGAGGGTGCGCGGTTGTTCGGCGAGATGTGGGAGAAGACGCGCGACCGAGTGGCGGAGTACGTGTTCCGGTTGCGGCTCTTGCCGCAGGTGTCGGCGCCGGCGCCCGCGCCGAGGCAGCAGAGCGCCGTTCCTGTCGGCGCGGGTGCGTCGGCTTCGAAGCCGGCGGGCAAGCTCCAGTCGTTCGGCGGGAGTTCGATCACGGGCCCGGGGATTGACTCTCCGGGAGGCGGGCCGAGCGCGGTGTGAGCGCGGGGCGCGTGGAGTTCGAGTGGATCGGGGCGCTTGATGACGATCGCGTCGAGGTGCTGGCGCGCGTGCTGATGGACGCGATGCGCGCGTTCCCGGAGTCGTACCGATCGCTCGACGCGGCGCGGGACGAGGTTCGGAACTTTGCGCGCGACGATTGGTTGCTGTGCGTCGCGGTGATCGACGGCGCGGTGGCGGGATGGGGCGGCCTGATCGGGCACACGGAGTTCGCGTGGGAGCTGCACCCGTTGTGCGTGGACCCGGCCCATCAGGGCGGGGGCGTGGGACGCGCGATCGTCGGGGAGCTGGAGCGGCGGGCGCGCGAGGAGGGCGCGATCACGATGTGGCTCGGCACCGAGGACGAGGTCGGGGCGACGAGCCTGTTCGGCGTGGATTTGTTCCCCGATGTGTTGAGCCGGTTGGCGGGGATGACGGGCGGCGGCACGCACGCGATGGGCTTCTACAGGCGCATGGGGTATGTCGTGACCGGCGTGATTCCGGACGCGTCGGGGGCGGGCCGGCATGATTTCATCATGAGCAAGCGGCTCGGCTAGGATTGGTGCGGCAACAGCGCACGGAGGCACGTATGGGTGTGAAGTTCGAGCGGGCGACACTTGCGAACGGGCTGTCGATCGTGGCGGAGACGGACCCCGACGCGCACAGCAGCGCGGTGGGGTTCTTCGTCAAGACCGGGGTGCGTGATGAGGACGCGGCGGTGATGGGTGTTTCGCACTTCCTCGAGCACATGATGTTCAAGGGGACGGAACGCCGGAGCGCGGACGATGTGAACCGCGAGTTCGACGAGATCGGCGCTTCGTACAACGCGTTTACGACCTCGGAGATCACGGCGTTCCATGCGCATGTGCTGCCGGAGCATCTTGAGAAAGCGACGGACATTCTGGCGGACATCCTGCGGCCGTCGCTGCGGGTGGACGACTTCGATACCGAGAAGAGTGTGATTCTCGAAGAGATCGCGATGTACAAGGACAACCCGTTCTGGGTGCTGTACGAGCGGTCGATGGAGGAGTTCTACGGCTCCCACGGGCTGGGGTACCGCGTGCTGGGCACGAATGAGTCGATCACGGCGCTCCAGCGCGATCAGATGAAGGCGTACTTCGACCACCGGTATTCCGCGGACAACACGACGGTGGCGCTGGCGGGGCGCGTGGACTTCGGCGCGGCGGTGGAGCAGATCGAGTCGCTGTGCGGGAAGTGGCAGCGGACGGGCGCGGGGCGCGACAACGCGGCGCCGAGGACGCTCGGGAGTTCGTTCGAGATTCGCGACGAGCGGATCAATCGGGCGTACATGCTGGAGGTGCGTCCGGGGCCCGCGATGGGGGACGAGGCGCGGTACGCGGCGTTCATGCTGGCGAAGGTGCTCGGTGATCCGGACAACTCGCGGCTGCATTGGGCGCTGGTGGAGCCGGGCATCGCGGAGGAGGCGCAGGCGGGGTTCGAGCCGAACGACGGGACGGGGATGTATTACATCTACGCTTCCGGTGACCCGAAGCGCGCGGACGAGATCTGGTCGATCGTCGGGCGGGAGATGCAGGCGCTCAAGGGGTCGCTCAAGGAGAGCGACCTGGAGCGGCTGCGCACGCGGCTGGCGACGAGCGTGACGCTCGCGGGCGAGAAGCCGGGCGGGCGGATGCAGCGGCTCGGGCGGCTGTGGCCGTATCTGGGCGCGTACATCTCGCTCGAACAGGAACTGGATCGGATCAACGCGGTGACGCTCGACGATCTGCACGGCGCGTGCGACGCGATGATGGGCTCATCGGCGACGGTCGGGCGGTTGATGCCGGGGAAGTGAACTGGTCAAGCATCGGGTTACCCGGTTCAGTGCATAGGTGTCGAGTGAACTAGGTTGAGCATCACAGTCTCACGACATGGCTCGCCCTCCGGTCCGAGCCATCGCACCCGATCAGTTTCAGCCCACGGCTTCTTCGCGCGGGGGTCGGTTCATGAGCTGCGCGATGGCGTCGATGGGATCGAGTTGCTCGAAGAGCACCGCGTGGACGGCGGCGGTGATGGGCAGATCGACATTGAATCGCTGCGCGAGTTGCACAACGGATCGTGTGGTGGCGACGCCTTCGACGACGGAGTTGGTGCGCTTGAGGTAGGCGTCGAGCGTCTCGCCCTTGCCGAGGGCTTCGCCTAATGATCGGTTGCGTCCTTCGGGGGAGAAGCAGGTGGTGGCCAGGTCGCCCACGCCCGCGAGGCCGAAGAAGGTTTCGGTGCGTGCGCCCATGGCGGCGCCGAGACGGACGATCTCGGAGAGCCCTCGCGCGAGCAGGGCGCTCTTGGCGTTGTATCCGGCCTGGAGGCCGTCGATGATTCCCGCGGCGATGGCGATGACGTTCTTCATGGCGCCGGCGACCTCGACGCCGAGCGGGTCGTCGCTTGTATAGATGCGCAGCCATGAGGTGGTGAAGAGTTGCTGGACGGCGCCGGCGAGGTGTGTGTTGTCGGAGGCGGCGATCATGGTGGCGGGGAGGCATCGCCCCAGTTCGGCGGCGATGGTCGGGCCGGAGAGGACCAGCATCGGTCGGGCGGCGCGGTCGGGATCATCGCGGAGGACATCGGTGATGACTTGCAGGGGGCGTAGGAGGGTGTCGTTCTCGATGCCCTTGGCGACGGAGACGACCGGTGCGCCGTGGGGGCAATGGTGGGCGAGGCGGGTCCAGACGGATCGGATGAACTGGGTCGGCACGGCGTTGACGAGCATCGAAGCGCCGGCGAGGGCCGCGGCGGGGTCGTCGGTCACACGGATCGAGTCTGGGAGTTCGACGCCGTTGAGGCGGGGGGACTTGCGGGATTGAGCGAGGCGTGAGATTTCATCGGGGTCGTGACCCCAGAGGGTGATCGCGGGGGGCGCCGGCGAGGCCGCGAGGATGGACGCGAGGACGAGGCCCATCTGACCATCGCCGACGATCGCGACGGAGTGGGTTGGCGTGGGCTGGTGGGGCACGATTGCCTCCGTGGGAGCGAAGTGGGAGGGGGGTCGGATCGAACCTGTGGGGCCGGGATGTCGTACCCTAGCGTGCGGGCCGGGCCAGGCGGCACGCGAGTAAGATAGCCCCCGCGCGCTGACTCTTTGGGTGTGCCCGTTCAGACGGGTTTTGTTCACCCGCTCGGCGGATGTGCAACGCGGCACGGAGTCCATCCCTCTCATCTGCATCGGAGATACGAGCAGCATGTCGACGCACCAAAGCGGACTGGTCAACAAGGTCGAGCGAGAGGGTGATGGGGGGCCATCGGCGGGCGGCGGGATTCGGCTGGAGCGATGGATCATCCTGTCGTTCGTGGGCGGGGTGTTGGTCTTGACCACATCGATCGCGCGGGTGTTCGGGCTCGTGCCGGAGGAGGTCGCGAAGATTCCGGCGTTCGTCGGCGCGATCGTGCTGGGTCTCGGGCTGTTGCGTTCGGCGTTCGAAGAGATTCGTGAGGGGCAGCCGGGGACATGGTCGCTGGCTTCGCTTGCGATCATCGCGGCGCTGGCGCTGGGGCGCTATGAGGCCGCGGGGTATGTGGCGTTCATCCTGTTGGTGTTCGATCACGCTTTGCGTCGCACGGCGTGGGGCGCGCGGCGGGCGATCGAGGAACTCGTGCAGCTGACGCCCGACACGGCGCGGATCGTGGGCGAGGACGGGCAGGAGCGTGACGCGGACTTGTCGGAGGTGCGCGTGGGCACGATCGTGCGCGTGCGCCCCGGCGAGAATCTGCCGGTCGACGGTGTGGTGACGAAGGGTTCGTCGAGCATCAACCAGGCGAGTCTGACGGGTGAGGCGATGCCGGTGGACGTGCAGCCCGGTGCGAATGTGTACGCGGGTACGACGAACCTGTCGGGCTTGATCGAGCTGCGGACCACGCAGGTGGGCGGTGACACGACGATCGGCAAGGTGGCGAGTCTGATTCAAGAGGCGGAGCAGACCAAGACGCCTAAGCAGTTGCTGATCGAGCAGGTGGCGGGGTACTTCGTGCCGATCGCGCTGGTGACCTTCGGGTTGGTGTGGTACCTGTCGGAGCTGGACCGCGCTGTGGCGGTGCTGATCATGGCGTCGCCGGCGGCGCTGCTGATCTCGAGCCCGACGGCGATGATGGCGTCGTTCGGTGCGGCGGCGCGGCTGGGCATCATGATCAAGCAGTCGAGCGACCTGGAGGCGGCGTCGAACATCGATACGGTCGTGTTCGACAAGACGGGCACGCTCACAACGGGGAACTTCGCGGTCAGCCGGTTGGCGCCGGCGGACGGCGTGGAGGGCGCGACGCTGTTGCAGGCGGCCGCGGACGCGGAGCAGCACTCGAATCACCCGCTGGCGCAGTCGATCATGCACACATCGAACAAGGCGCGGATCGCCGCGGACTCGGGGGCCGAGGCGGAGGAAGTGCACGGCAAGGGCGTGCGCGCCAAGACCGCCAATGGTGAGATTCTCGCGGGGCGTCCGAGCTGGATCAAGGAAATGAATCCCTCGGTCGCGGCGGAGGTGGACCGCGTTGAGGCGCAGATCGAGGGGATGTCGGGCGTGCACGTGATGCGCGGCGGCAAGTACCTCGGCGCTGTCGGGCTGGAGGACAAGTTGCGGCACAACTCGAAGGGTGTTGTGACGCAGTTGCGCGATCTGGGCGTGCGTCAGATCGTGATCATGACGGGCGACCGGCTGAGTGTCGCCAAGCGCGTGGGCATCACGGTGGGAGTCGATAAGGTCGAGGCGGAGTGCCTCCCCGAGGAGAAGCACGACATCGTGCAGGGGATGGTGGGCCGCGGGCTGCGCGTGCTGATGGTGGGCGACGGCATCAACGACGGGCCTTCGCTCGCGGCCGCGGACGTGGGTGTGGCGATGGGGCTTTCGGGTTCGGACATCGCGACGAACTCGGCGGGCGTGGCGCTGATGAATGATGATGTGGGGCGTGTGCCGTTCCTGATCTCGCTGGCGCGCCGGACGCGGAGCGTGATCGCGCAGAACATCGCGGCGTCGGTGCTGATCGCGATTATCGGCGTGGTGATCGCGGTGGCGACCAACCTGCCGCTGGGCGTTGCGGCGATCTATCACTTCCTGGGCGATATATTCGTGTTGGGTAACAGCTTCCGCTTGTTCCGCTTCGGCGAGGAGTTCTCTTCGCACGAGAGCGAGGTGAAGAGCGGCGGCGCGAGAGAGGCATCGAGACCGGGCGCGGCGGCTGTGACGCGGGCCGCGACCGCGTAGCGGGTGTGCTGAGTCGGTCCGATTCGGGCCGTAAGAGAGAAGGGCGTCGTGTCATGGAGCGGGGCATTGACCCGCGGGCGCGGCGCTGATCCTCGGGAACGAAGGAGTGAGACATGGCGAACTACAAGATCGAGGACATCGAGGGCATCGGTCCGGCGTTCGGCGAGAAACTGCGCGCGGCGGGCGTGAAGGACACGGACTCGCTGCTCAAGATGTGCTGCACGAAGAAGGGGCGTCAGGACATCGCGGCGAAGTCGGGCATTGATGAGAAGAAGATTCTCAAGTGGGCGAACATGGCGGACCTGTACCGGATCAAGGGTGTGGGTTCGGAGTTCGCGGAGTTGCTCGAGGCGGCGGGGGTGGACACGGTGAAGGAACTGAAGACCCGTGTGCCGGCGAATCTGGCGGCGGCGCTCGCCAAGACGAACGAGAGCAAGAAGCTGACGCGCACGGTGCCGAGCGAGAAGGTCGTGGCGGAGTGGGTCGAGCAGGCGGGCAAGCTGCCCGGCATGATCGAGCACTGAGCGGGCGTGAGATCGCGACTCCAGAGAAGGGCCGGATTCGGCCCTTTTTCTATTGGAAGAACGCGGAGGAAGCGCTCCGGGAACGAACTCGCGGGGTGTCGGAGCGGTATGACTCTGCGGCGGGGGCAGCAGGAGGTCGGCATGCGGACGCGGAACTGGCTCGGCGCGGCGATGATGATGACGGCGGTCGGGTGTGCGTGCGGCGTGGTGATGGGGCAGGATGCTGCCGATCCCCGCGTTGAGGAACGCTCCCGGGTCGGCGGGGATGAACTTGAACTCGAGGAGGAGCGCGTGCGGCTCCGCCTCTCGGCATCGATCGAACGTGGCGAGTCGATCGAGATCACGCCGAGCGACCGTGATGTGCTCGATCGGATCGATCAACAGGCGCATCAACGGGATGCGCTGTGGTCGGGGTTGTCTTGGCACACGAACCTGGATGAGGCGCTGGATGCGGCGCGGCGGCTGAATCGCCCGGTGCTATCGCTTCGGTTGTTGGGCGATCTTGATGATGCGTACTCGTGCGCGAACTCCCGGTTCTTCCGCGCGGCGTTGTACGCGAACAAGGAAGTGTCGGCGTATATGCGTGATCACTTCGTGTTGCACTGGGAGAGCGTGCGGCCGGTGCCGCGGATCACGATCGATTACGGCGATGGTCGCGTGATCGAGTCGACGATCACGGGCAACTCGATCCACTATGTGCTGACGCCGGCCGGCACGGTCGCCGATGCGCTCCCCGGTCTGTACGGACCGGGCGTGTTTCTCGAAGCGCTCCGGGAAGCGGAGCGGACTGCGCTGGGGATTGAACCGGAGGCGTTGTCCACTCCGGTGGTTCTGATTGGCGATCCGGCTGAGTCGGCTGGTGCGCAGCCGGGAGAGTTTGTGCTTCTGATGGACGACGCCGCGGAAGCGGCGGCGGAGCGGTTCAATGACGGGCGTTTCGAGCGAGTGCCGCCGGAGTTGGCGCAGCGAGCGATGTTCACGACTTTCTCGAAGATGTTTGTTGAAATGCCGATGCTGCACGCGGTGCTGGGACTTGAAGGCGAGCCGATCAATGTTGATATCCCCATGGAAGCGAGCGGGTACATCGATCGGTGCCGGCTCGATGCGCGGAGTGTGTCGTTGATTCGGACGCAGATGAGCGATGCGAGCGAGCGCGAGATTTCGCAGACCATCGCATCATTCGAGCAACTGATGGCCGGCGACACAGCGCTCAACGAGGAGCGGATTCGCCCGGCGATCATGGCGATGCTGAAGCAGAAACCGGCGCTCCGAGGTGATCTGGCGCGGTTGAACCAACTTGTGTACGAGTATGTCTTCCACACGCCGTCGGGTGACCCGTGGATGGGTCTTCGGGCGGGCCATGCGTATACAGGGTTGTGGGCGCAGCGCCCGGATTGACGCTACATTCTGCGGATGGAGAAGCGCGAAACCCCGATGACGAGCGAGGCGTTCCGGTCGAAGGTGCCGTACGCGCAGGAGCGGATTCACGCGGCCGCGGTGTATTGCTCGGACGGTCGTCTCGGCGAGGCGTTCGATGACTTTCTGGACAACGGTTTGCGGTTGCCTCGGTACGACCGCGTGGCGGTGCCGGGCGGGGCGGCGTGCCTCGCGGGTCATTTCTCGGCGTATCGCGAGGGCGAGGCCGCGATGGACCAGTTGCGCTTTCTGGTGGAAGCGCACGAACTGGCGCGGGTGGTGCTCATCGCGCACCAGAAGTGCGCGTTCTACACGCATCGATTGAGGGTGCACGAGATCGATCTGCGCAACAGGCAGCTGGAGGATCTGGCGCGCGCCGCATCGCGGGCTCGCCGGTTGTGCCCGTCACTGGCGGTGGAGGGGTATTTCGCGGCGATCACGGATCGGGACACGGTGGTGTTCGAGCGGATCGACCTGTGAGCCGAGCGGCGCGGCGTTATCCCTGACCGATGGGGGCGACGACGGCGATGCGTTCCTTGCTGGAGACCACGACGCCGCCCGGCTTCTCGACGGTGACCGCGAAGAGCGTCGGTTGGCGCACGGCGAGTTTGGCGTCGATCGGGATGATGGCGTTGCCCTCGTCGTCGATGTCAAAGACGCCGCCGTCGACCGGGTGCTCGCGTGAGCCGTCAAAGATCCAGAGTTGATACTGCTCAACCGTGGGATCATTCACACGGAGGCCGGAAAACTTCATGTAGCCCTTCTGCTCCGTCTGGCTCCAGAGGACCTCGCCCGAGAGTCCCTCGGTGACGAGCGGATCGGGTTGGCCGGCCCAGGCGATGCGGACGAGATCGGCGGGCGGATGCTGCTCGAAATCATCGAGCTGCTGGGCGACGGTGATCGTGCCGGGCGGCGTGGCGCCGGGGCGGTTCACCCACGCGATCGCGGCCAGCGCGATCGATGCCGCGGCGAGGACCCACGGGAGCCAGGCGTTCGTTGCGCTTCGCGGGGTTTGCGGTTGTGCGCCGGCGCGGCCGAGTTTCATGTTGTTTCGGGCGGCGACCTCGGAGGCGTCGGCGAGCAGTCTGTTCCGGAGGGCGGGCGGCGGCGCGTCGTCTGCCGGAGGGCATGTCGACAGCGCGGCCGCTGCTGCGGCGAAATCCATGGTGTCGGCGTTGAAGCCCGGGTGCTCACGGAGGAGGCGATCGAGTTCGGCGGCGTCTTCTCCGTGGAGTTCGCCGAGTGCTCGATCGGCGAGCAGGTCGAGGATGCGATCGGTGATGTGGTCCGGCGTGCGGCTCATGCGGCACCCCCCTCTGCTGCCGGCACTAAAGCTTCGCGGACCTTTCGCAGGCCGCGGCGCGCCAGACTCTTGACGGTGCCCATGGGCATCCCGAGCGCGGTCGCGATCTGTTCGTGCGTGTATCCCCTGGTGACCGAGAGATCGAGGACCTGTTGCTCCTCGGGTCGGAGTTTGGCGATCGCCTCGCGTGCCGCCCGCGCCTCTTCGCCGATCTCCGGGGTCGGCGCGGGGCGCTGCGCCACGGGAGTGTCATCGACCATCGCGGTCGTTGCGGGCCTGCGCGATGCGGCGCGGAGTCTGTCCACCAGGCGGCGGCGGGCGATCATCGCGATGAAAGTGGTCTCGGACGCCACCGCTGCGTCGAACCGCTCGGCGCTGCGCCAGAGGTCGATGAAAATATCCTGCACGGCGTCCTCTGCGTCGGCGCGGGTTGCGCACATCCGCCGCGCCAGCGACCACACGAGGCCCGAATACCGATCGATCGCCTCGCGCATCGCGGACTCGTCACCCCGCGCGACGCGCGTGAGGACGGCGTCATCGGTTGACGGTTTGGCCGCGGGATGGCGGAGCGTGGTCACGGTGGGGCGACTCGGTGCGGGGACTCCGCATCGGCGGATGCGGGGCTCCAACAGCGTAACGGGCAAACAACTCACTGACGAACCTCTCGTCGTGTCCGTGGATGGCTTTCGGGGGCGGGCCTTCGGCAGATTCGCCGGATTCCGATGAATCCGGTCTCCGCACCTCGGCGAAAGCCACGCCAGACCGCCGGGAACGGATCCCGACGGGCGTTACAGACCGGCCCGGGGGCCGGCGACCTCCAGCAACAGGGAACAAACCATGAAGACTGCAACGGGTATTGCCATCGGAATGTCGGTCGGCCTCATCGCGGCGGCGTCGTACGCGGGGACCTGCGGTTCGTCGAAGTCCGCATGCACATCGGATTCCTCCGCGGCGCAGGGGCAGATGATCAACGCTTCGTACCAGGCCAAGGGCAACATCGTCGAGACCGCTGTGGGCGCTGGTTCGTTTAACACGCTCGTGGCGGCGGTGAAGGCGGCGGGTCTCGCCGAGGTGCTGTCGGGCAAGGGCCCGTTCACGGTGTTCGCGCCGACGGACGAGGCGTTCGCGAAGCTGCCTAAGGGCACGGTCGAGACGCTGCTCAAGCCGGAG
Source organism: uncultured Phycisphaerales bacterium (assembly GCA_937879825.1). Lineage (GTDB taxonomy): Bacteria > Planctomycetota > Phycisphaerae > Phycisphaerales > UBA1924 > JACKHC01. Next base: position 3,869 of record CALFMQ010000373.1, on the reverse strand, counting down.
AACAAGGAGGTGCTCAAGAGCATCCTGCTGTTCCATGTGGTCGAGGGCGAGGTGCCGGCCGGCAAGGTGGTGAAGATGGAGAGCGCCACGACGCTCAACGGCCAGCGCGCTTCGATCAAGGTCAAGGGCGGCGAGGTGATGCTCGACGATGCGAAGGTCGTCAAGACGGATATCGCGTGCACGAACGGCGTGATTCACGTGATCGACTCGGTGATCATGCCGGAGACGCGCGACATTCTGACCGTCGCGAGCGAGGCGGGATCGTTCAACACGCTCGCGGCGGCGATCAACGCTGCGGGACTGACGGAAGTGCTCCAGGGTGATGGCCCGTTCACGGTGTTCGCCCCGACGGATACCGCGTTCGCCAAGCTGCGCCCCGGAACGGTTGAGAGCCTCCTCAAGCCGGAGAACCGCGAGAAGCTGCGTTCGATCCTGCTCGCCCACGTTGTTCCGGGGCGGGTGTTCGCCGACCAGGCGTGGAAGATGGACAGCGCCAAGACGGCGGGCGGGGCGACGATCTCTCTTCGAGCGGCTGCCGGCACCATCATCGTTGACAACGCGGCCGTCACCATGCCCGACATCGAGGCGCGCAACGGCGTGATTCATGTGATCGATACGGTCATCGTGCCCGAGTAACTCCTCCACCTTTCGTCCGACCTCGGAAAGTGTCCTCCGGATCGGACACGGAGAAGAAACGCCCTGCTACGGAAGCGGGCGTTTCTTTTTTTGTTGGCGTGTCCGAGTGAGCACGCGCCGGGACTCGACCCGGATGCATCATCTGTTAGCGTGTATCGGTGAAGGAGGTGGGCGACGGGGTTGATCTGGGACCTGTGGCAGCAGAAGCAGATCGGTGAGGCGGGGGCGGCGGCGGACGCTGCGGGGAGTTCGGCGTCGCGGGCGGTGCGCGAGGTGGGGCACATGGAGCAGCGCCTCGAGCGGCTGGCGCTGGCGTGCCAGGCGATGTGGGAGCTGCTCAGCGAGCAGACGGGCATCACGGACGAGCAGTTGATGGCGCGGATGGAGGATATTGATTTCCGCGACGGCTCGCTCGACGGCAAGATGAAGTCGGGCGTGATGACCTGCCCGACCTGCAAGCGCCGGGTCAACGCGAAGCACAGCATCTGCATGTACTGCACGCACCCGATTCAGAAGCCGCATGTATTCGAATAAACGCTCGCGTCTACGGCACGGGGTTGGGCGTTGTTGAGCAGGTATTGCCCCAGTTGGAGAGGACCTCGTTGAGGTCGTCGACATTGACGGTCAGGTCGTTGTTGGCGTCGCCCTGCGGGCCGGTGGTTCCCCAGTTGGAGAGGACCTCATTGAGGTCGTCGACATCGACGGTGGAGTCGCCGTTCATATCGCCGGGGCAGGGCGCGACGAAGGAGCCGGGACCGACGATGTTGTTGGTGAACGCTTGGCCGGGTTGCGACGCAGAGAACTGCGCGTTGATGAGGTAGTAGGTCTCGCCCTCGAAGAGCATGGCGCTGATGACGCTCGTGCCGGCGGGCGGGGTCGGGCCGTTACCGACGTCGTAATCAAAGAGATTGGTCAGCGACTGTGTGGAGTTGAAGCTGTCTTTGTAGATCGCCAGGAAGTTGTTCCCCGTAGGGACGGTGGAGGTGATGGTGTATCCGCCGGACTCGGTGACGCGGAACTCGATTCCCGAGTAGACGACAGGGCCGAGACCGGAGATGCCGACGATCGAGAAGGGGCGGCTCCATGTGGGGCCGGACGCCACGGAGCCGGTGAAGACCTGCGCGACATCGGCAACGGTGGTGGTGAGGTGCATGCGGACATCGCGGAGGCCGGCGATCCACGGCGGGCCGACGGAGTCCCACGCGATCGACCAGTTGCCCGCGCTGGGGACAGCGCTGGCGAGCGCGGGGGAGAAGTCCTGCAGCGGGTAGTCGGCGTAGGAGACTTCGCCGCCGATCGGATCCCAATCGATGATGGGTGGGCCGGCGGGGGGTGTGACGAGCGCTTCGAGGTCGAGCGACCACGGCGCGATGCCGTTCTCCTTGTCGGCGACAACGCCGATCCAGAGGGCGGTCATGCCGACGCCGTTGACGGGGCCGGCATCGGGGAAGTTGACGATCTGGGTGTTGCCCGCGCCGGGGACGTCGAAGTTCGGGTGGGCGACGGTGGCGACGAGTTTCTGGGCGGCGCCGGCGGCGAGTGTCAGGGAGAGCGCGGCCGCGGACGCGGCGATGGCGGTACGGATCGTGGGCATGCGGGAACCTCCAGCCGGTAGTGTCGGGCGCGGAGGGGGGGAGTCAACTGTTTGCGCCAGGATCGGGGTGGTTTAGCATGGGCAAAGAATGGGAAGTACCCCATGCGAATATGGGCAAGCCCGTATGGCCTGCCGGGTGTGGGAGTGAGTATGGGAGTATTCGGTTTGTCCAAACTTCGAGTGAGCGCCTTCACCATCTCGGCGGACGGGTACGGCGCGGGGCCGGGCCAGGCGCTGGAGCATCCACTCGGGAAGCGTGCGGAGAAACTGCACCAATGGATGCTCAAGACGCGGACTTTCCGCGCCATGTTCGGTCAGGAGGGCGGCGAAACGGGGCCTGATGACGACCTCGCCAGACAGAGCATGGAGGGCATGGGGGCTTGGATCATGGGGCGGAACATGTTCACGCCGTCGCGCGGGGCGTGGTGTGACGACTCATGGAAGGGATGGTGGGGGGATAACCCCCCGTTCCACGTGCCGGTGTTCGTGCTGACGCATCACGCTCGGTCTCCGCTCGAGATGGAGGGCGGGACGACATTCCACTTTGTGACGGGCGGTGCGCAAGAGGCGTATGACCGCGCGATTGAAGTTGCGGGCGGCAAGGATGTGCGCGTGGGGGGCGGCGCTTCGACGATCCGCCAGTACCTTCGGGCCGGGCTCATCGACGAGATGCACCTTGTGATCTCGCCCATCCTGCTCGGTTCGGGCGAGCACCTGCTGGAAGGGATTGATCTTCAGGCGCTCGGCTTGGGCGTGAGCGAGCACATCGCGACGCCCGATGCGATGCATCTAGTGTTGACGCGGTCGCGCTAATGTTCCGCAGGAATTCACGGCTCACGCCAACGCGCTGGCTTTGTCGCGTGCCGAGCGTTCGGCGCGTTTGCGGGCGTTCTCGTCGAGGAGTCGTTTGCGGAGGCGGACGCTCTCGGGGGTGATCTCGACGAGTTCGTCCTCCTCGACATACTCGAGGTACTGCTCGAGCCCCATCTGGCGCGGGGCCTTGAGTTTGACGGTGGCTTCCTTGTTGGACTCGCGGAAGTTGGTCATCTGCTTGGCGCGGGTGATGTTGATGACGATGTCGTTGTCGCGGTTGTGCTCGCCCACGACCTGTCCGGTGTAGACCTCATCGCCGGGCGAGATGAACATGACGCCGCGCTCGGTGAACTGCTCGATGGAGTAGCCGGTGGCGCGGCCGGTCTCGGTGGAGATCATCACGCCGACGGGGCGTCCGGCGATCTCGCCCTCCCAGGGTTCGTAGCGTTCGAAGGCGTGGTGCATGATGGCCTGGCCCTGAGTGGCGGTCATGACGCGGGAGCGCAGGCCGATGAGGCCACGGCTGGAGATGTGGAAGCGCATGTGCGTGGACGTTTGGCCGCGGGGCTCGACGGTGACGACGGTGCCCTTGCGTGCGCCGACGAGTTCCATGACCGCGCCGACGACATCCTGCGGCGCATCGACGATGAGTTCCTCGATGGGCTCGCAGATGACGCCTTCGACTTCTCTGAGCACGACATGCGGCTTGCCGACGCAGAGTTCGAAGCCCTCGCGGCGCATCGTCTCGATCAGAACGCCCAGGTGCAGCAGCCCGCGCCCGGAGACGACGAACTCGTCGCCCGCCTCGCCGAACTCGACGCGCAGC
>CALFMQ010000372.1 GCA_937879825.1 uncultured Phycisphaerales bacterium | reverse complement strand
GCCGGGTGGTCGTCGCTCGGGGCGTTTCGGCGTACATGATGCGGCAGGTCACGACGCTGAGTTTCCCAGAGATCGCAAGGGCCTTGGGGCGCCGCAACCACTCGACCGTCGCCACCGCCTGCCGTCGCATCGAGACCGATCTGACCTCCGATGCTCCCGTGAACTGCGGCCCAGACTTCGAGGCCGTCACGGTTCCGGACCTTTGCGACCGAATACGCCGCGAACTGGGTCAGGGCGATTGACCCCGGTCAATCGTCTAGAATCACGTCGTGCGAAGAATCCATGCCATCGCGTTGGCCGCGTTCGTCGTTGGGGGTGCCGTCGCGTCCAATGCGTCGGCGGGTGTTGATGAACTCGCCCAGGAACTCCGACGCCTCATCGCCCCCGGTGCAGCGGATCGAGAGCAGGTCCTCGGGGCGCTCCGGGCACTCAAAGATGACCGGCTCCGCCCGCTCTTTTCCGAACTCGCAGTAGGCGACGACATGATCGGGCGCGTCCAGGGGGTGCTCGCCCTCGCGGAGTCGAGCGAGAACGCCAGCGCGACCACGTCGATGATCTCGCGAGTCGCAAGCCCCGAAGAGCAGACCTTGATGATTGTCCGCACGCTGCGCGACGGCTTGCTTTCCGATGATCAGATCCAGGAGATCATCGCGTGGCCCGGTATCAAGGAGGAACTCGAGGTCCTCCTGCGTTCGCACATCCGCAAGGCCGAAGACCCATCGATGGTTTCGCGACTGGAGGAACTCTCATCGAATGAGTCGCCCGCCGTCGGCGTCATCGCGTCGCTCGTGCTCATGGACCTGGGCAAGCCGGTCGATCCCGAAACTCTCATGGCCCGACTTCGAGAGAAGGCGATCGCTACTGACTCACTCGGGGTGGCCTACCTCCTGGACTTCATCCGTCGGGAACAACTGACCGGCGCCGCACCGTTCGTGCAACTCGTTCTGGAGACGCAAGGAATCGACATGATGACGCGGTCCGATGCGCTGGCCACCATGCTGGTCGTCGCACCCGAGCGCGGAGAAGAACCGTGGAACCGTGCGTGGAATGGTGCCGAAGGGCTTGTCGACCAGATCCGACTCGCGCTCGCGGCGGTATCCGCGTGGCGGACCGCACCGGAAGAAACGCTCCGTGCCGTCGCGTCATCCGAAAACCCGGTGATTTCCGCGATGGGCGGTGCCGCACTCTCATTCAGGACGGGTAAGGGTGAACGCGAGAAAGGCCTCGAACTCTGGAAGTCCGGGTATGCGCCGGGCATCGAGTGGATGGTCTCTTCGATCGAGTACATCGATCTCGATAAGCGCCAGCAACTCCGGCGGGCTCTCATCGAGTCGCCGATCGAGGGGATGCGCTCGGACTCGCTTGTGCTGCGAATGCTCGCCGACGGCATGCTCGAAGACGACCCGAATGAACTTTGTCAGTTGGCGAGGAATGCCTCCATGCTCGGCGACTCACGGGTCGCCCGGATCACGCTGTCCGCGATCGTCCGCGCCGGGAGGGTCGAGTGCGCCTCGGAGTTCGATCAACTCACCTGGCCCGACTCTGGGTTGACATCGCTCGCGCAGGTTGTCGCCGCCGCGGCCGGCAACGAGTCCGTCAGAGCGGATCGGCTCGAACGCACAGCGCTCGGCATCGGGTCGCTCTCGAGGCCCGCACGCGCCGTCGCCGCGTGGGAGGCGCTGCTCCGGATGGGCGAGGAGCGAAAGGCCCTCGCGCAGATCCTCGCCGCACCGTGAGAGGCCGATCGCGAGACTGATGCCCGGGCGGGTCCAGCCGGCCGTTCTAATCAGCCGATGACAGATGCGCCCCGGCGGGATGAGTCCGCCTCCCTGGAGACCCACGGATGATTGAAGAGATTCCGCTGAGCCGACCCGAGATCAACGAGGACGATCAGCGTGCCGTTATGCAGGTGCTCCGTTCCGGCCGGCTTTCGATCGGCCCGATGATCGAGCAGTTCGAGAGCGAGTTCGCGGAACTGGTCGGGCGTCGCCACGCCATCGGGTGTTCTTCCGGCACCGCCGGTCTTCACATGGCGCTCCTCGCCCACGGCATCGGTCCCGGCGATGAGGTGATCACCACACCATTCAGTTTCATCGCATCGAGCAACTGCATCGTCTACGTCGGCGCCACCCCCGTATTCGTGGACATCGAGCCCAAATCCCTGAACATGGACCCCGACCTCATCGAGGCCGCCATTACGCCGAGAACCAAGGCGATCCTCGCGGTCGAGGTATTCGGCAGCCCGGCCCACATGGCGACCTATCGCGCGATCGCGGACAAGCATGACCTCAAACTCATCGAGGACAGCTGCGAAGGGCTGGGCGGGAGGTGGCGAGATCGGGCGATCGGGTCGTTCGGGCACTCGGCGGTCTTCGGCTTCTACCCAAACAAGCAGATCACCACCGGTGAGGGCGGCATGGTCGTGACCAATGATGATCGCGTCGCGGACGTGTGCCGCGCCCTCCGCAATCAGGGACGGGCGCCGTCCGGAACGGCGGGCAATGCCGGAAACTGGCTCCACCACGAACTGATCGGATTCAACTACCGGATGTCCGAGATCAACGCGGCGCTCGGTCTATCGCAGATCCGCCGCCTCGACTCCATCATCGAACGCCGTCAGCAGGTCGCCTCGCGCTACATCGAACGGCTGATGGGCAACCCCGAGCTGCTCGTGCCCACCGTGGACCCCGAGACGCTCATGAGCTGGTTCGTGTTCGTCGTCCGCCTCCGCTCCGGGTATTCGTCCGTCGAGCGAGACCGCATCCTCGATGGCATGCGTCGCCACGACGTCGGATGTTCCGCGTATTTCCCCTGTATCCATCTCCAGCCGTGTTATCGGGAGCGATTTGGCACCGACGAGGGGTCTTTCCCCATCGCAGAGTCCGCGAGCCAGCGAACCATCGCGCTCCCGTTCTTCACCGAGATGTCCCCCCGCGATACGGACTTTGCGGCCCAGACCCTGGAACTGATGATCACCCGGGAGACCTTTTCCAGGGATTAGCCTCCCTAGGCGGGATGGCTCAAGGCGTGCTCGCAGGGTGCCGATTGATTATTGCCGTCGCCCCGATGCGGCGGGTGAGGGCGCGCACGATGCGAGTAAAGGTTGTCAGGCGAACCGGGTTCACGCTCCTCGATGTCATGATCACCGTGACAATTATCGCCATCCTCGCGTCGGTCGTGATTCCGCTATTGGGCCAGCACATCGAGAAGGCCAGCGCCGCAGCCGCAGACTCTTCATTCGCGATGGTCCGCAAGACGCTCGACCTGTACTACCAGCGTTACGGTGCCTGGCCCGCGACCATAGACAAGACGCTCTTCGTCAACAGCGAGGAGGTCACGATGCCCGACGGGTATCAACTCCAATACAACCCGACTTCAGGGGCACTCAGTCTCTTGACCCCGGACACTGGCGGCGAGAAGGGCGGCGAAGCGGTCGTCCTCGTCGCTCCCTGACACCCCAGGTTGGGCCGCCCTATTCAGTCAGCACCTTCGCCCGGAGGGGAGTCCTGCTGCGCAATCATCTTGCGCAGGTATTGATTCTCACGGCGCGTCGCTTCGAGGTCGAACACCAGGTACTTGACGCTGAGCCGGAGGTGGTCGAGCGAGTCCTGCAGCCCCTTGACGGTCTGACGAATCTTTTCGTGACGCGTCTTGGTCTCCTCCGCCAACTTATGAAGCCGGCCCTTCTGCTCAGCGGGGAGCCGATCGATCTGCTCGATGAGGTCTGAAAGCTTCTGCTGGAACTCACGCTCGTCCATGGTCTCTCTCCGTGTCTTGGTTTTTCTGGCGGTCGGGCCGCCGAATCACGGAGGTCAACATGCACGCTCCCCGACGCGTGTCACGCGATCATCGCCCCCGCACGCTCGATTGCGGCTTATGCAGACGGCTTGCGCGCGTTGGTCCAGTTGTGAGGTCACCAAGCCCCCCGGCTCTGCCCGCATCCGGGGGAGCGATCTATCGCCCGTTCCCCCTGCCCCGCAACGCCGACTGTACCGCTTGTGACGCCTGCGCCATCACCCGCGAGTACGCGTCCGGGTCCTTCCTCCGGACTTCCTCCGCGAGTTGGCGCAGATGGTTATCACGCGCACTGGCGAACCGCGCGAAGAACTGCTCCAACTCGTGGCGATTAAAGACAGTGAGCGGATCGGCCAGCCCGGTCTGGGCCGCCGCCCAGTCGAGCAAGGAGCCGCCGGTTGGGGTAAACCGATACAGCTTGATTGTCGCTTCGAGCCGCTGGACGAGCGTCGCGAAGGGATCCGTCGCGCTCTCGGGCAGACGAGCCATGATCACCTCAGGCGACTCCGCACCCAGACGGTCGAGCCATCCCGTCGCCGTCAGTTGCTCCGCCGCCGTCGGGCCGTCGGCCGCAGCCGGCGTCGCATCGGTCGCCTCGGCGGGGCGGAGGCTCGCAAGCGCGGTCGAGAGCGTCTTGAGGCCCGCCCGATCGAAGCGAATCGTCAGCCTCTGGCAGGACTTGCCGTCCACGGTATCAACCGCCGCGGAGGTCACGACGCCTTGTCCCCATTCCGGGCGCGAGGCATGGACCACACGGTCTCCGAACTTGAAATCGGTGCTCACTTTGCTTGGCATTCCTGGATTGCTGCCTCTGGCTCAGAACACCGCCCGGGCCCCTTGATCAGGCCGGCAGGTTCGTGGTACTATTCTCGGTTCGCGGTCGGACGGTTCCCGTCTCCCCGGGAGGCACTCCGGCACCGACCCGCGCACGAGCATTATACACACGATTGCCAACAGGAGAAGACGCGCGATGATCGAAGCGCTCAAAGGCGAGGAGATCGTCAACAAGGCGGGCGGCCGATTCAAACTGTGCGCGCTCATCCAGCATCGCCTCCGCGAACTGCTCGATGGCGCCCGCCCGCTCGTTGAACGCAACGGCCGTTCCGATCTCGAGGTTGTGATCGAAGAGATTCTCCACGAGAAGATCGAGATCGGTGCGCTCGGCGAACAGATGCCCGGCCTGCTCACGGTCAACACGGGCACGGAGTGATCGCGTGACCGCCGCAAGCGGTGGACCCACAACCGAACTCCAGGGCAAACGCGTGATCGTCGGCGTCACCGGTGGTATCGCCGCGTACAAGACATGCACACTCGTGAGCCGCCTCGCGCAATCCGGTGCGCAGGTCACCGTCTGCATGACGCCCGCCGCGACCCAGTTCGTCGGCCCCATCACATTCCAGGCACTCTCCGCCAACCCCGTCTACACCAGCGCCTGGGAGCACATCGAGTCCAAGGACCCCCAGCACATCTCCAGCGCTCGGGCCGCCGACATCGCGATCGTCGCGCCCTGCACCATGGACTGCATGGCCAAACTCGCTTCGGGCATCACCGACGACATCGTCTGTCTCATCCTCAGCGCGATCGACCGCACCTCGACCCCCGTCCTTCTGGCCCCCGCGATGAACGAGACCATGTGGGCCCAGCCCGCGACGAAGCGCAATGCCGAGACGCTCAGGCGCGATGGATACACACTCATCGGCCCCGCCGAGGGCTGGCAGGCCTGCCGTGCCGTCGGACCGGGGCGGATGGCGGAACCCGAGGACCTGCTCCACGCGATCATCTCGGCCCTCTCGCAAAGGCGATAGCGCCGACGCACTCTGGTAGCATCGGGCCCATCGTATGAACGATCTGCCCAGCGACTCATCGATGAGACTTGTCCCGCGCGAAGCCACGCGCGTCTGGCCTCTGCTCCTCCGAGCGGGAGGCATGAGTGTCCACCCCGGGCGGGTCATCATCGGCATGATGGCGTGCCTCGTCATGCTCGGTGCCGGACGTCTATTCGACACGATCCACAGCACACTGGTTGATGAGTCAACAGCACGATTCGACGACTTGCTCTTTCATTGGCGTTACTGGTTCTTCGGCGTGTTCCCCACGCCATCGAGAGCAATCTCCGGAGTCTCCCTCCCCGACTTCTCCGACCTCCAGGATGTGTTCCGATTGGAGCCCGCGTCGCTGTTCCTCATCGCCGCCCTGGCATGTATCTTCGCCCTCGCCAGCGGCGCGATGGCGCGCATGGTGGCGGTCGATATCGCCGCCGACGCGGACATGAGCACACGCCACGCCGTCCGTTTCTCCCTCGCTCGCTGGAAATCCCTGCTCCTGGGCCACCTGATTCCGATCGGATTCCTCATCGGCGCAATGCTCGCACTCGGCGCGTTCGGCAAGGTCCTGCTTTCATTAAGCGGTGTTGCCATCATTGGCGCGGCGCTCTTCGGCATCGCCGCGGTCGTTGGCGTCATCGCCATGGGCGTCTGGTTTGCCCTCACACTCGGCGGTTGGATGCTCGCCCCCGCCGTGGTCTGCGAGAGCACCGACGCGGTCGACGCCATGCAACGCTGCGCCGCGTACATCTTCAAGCGCGTCGGGCACGCGCTGCTCTATCTCGCGATTCTTGTCGGGGTGGGCGTCGTCGCCCTCTGGATCGTGCGTTACATCTTCATCGGCGGACTCGAGTTCGCAGCCGCATCCGCCCAACAGTGGCTCAGCGACGAGCGCGTCGCCGAACTGCACAAGTCTGGCACGATCGCCGGCCGCGTCCTCACGTTCTGGCGCTGGTTCTTCGAACTCATCGTTTCGGGGTGGTTGCTCTCGTACGTTTCCACCGGCGCGACGCTCATGTACCTGGCGCTCCGTCGCGTCTGCGACGATCAGGATCCCCGCGACCTCTGGATGGAGGCCGGCCGCCGCGAGCCCGTTATGCCCGAACTCGCCGAAGAGGCACCAGCAGAGACCGATCAGCCCGACGAGTAGGCCGCCTCCACAAAGCGCCGACGCAGCACGGCCAAGAGCGTGCTCGGCTCCATGAACTGGGCGGGTGGCCTGAAGAAAACCTCGTGCGGCTCATCCATGCCCCTTGATGGAAGCGTTCGCACGGTTCCCTTCGCGCCTCTCAGGGCCGACTCGATGATCGACGGTTCTTCCGCCCTGATCACCACATCCTGCTCATGGACCGAGATCGAACGCACCCGCAAGGCATACGCCGCCAGCCGCAACTGAGCCAACTCGATAAGCGTCGCCGTAGCACGAGGCATCTCGCCGTACGCTTGTCGCAGCGCCTCGCCCACCGCGGCCAACTCTTCCGGCGTGCGTGCCGTCGCGACCCGCCGATACGCTTCGAGCCGGCGCGCATCGGAAGGGATGTACACCTTGGGCACCCCGCCCGTCGCGCCGATGTCGATCGTGGTCTGGCTCGGCTCCGCTGTCGGCTCATTCCGCAGCTCGCGTGCCGCCTGTTCGAGCAGCCGGCAGTACATGTCGTATCCCACCACCGCGATGTGCCCCGATTGTTCCGCGCCGAGGAGGTTGCCCGACCCGCGGATCTCGAGGTCGCGGGTCGCGATTCGGAATCCAGCGCCAAGCATCGAGAACTCCTCGATCGCCTTGAGCCGCTTCCGCGCCACCTCATTCACCTGCCGATCATCTGGCAACAGGAGGTAGCAATACGCCCGATGCTTGTACCGCCCGACGCGGCCGCGCAACTGATGCAGTTCCGCCAGCCCAAAGTGATCGGCATTGTTGATAAACATCGTGTTAGCACTGGGGATGTCGATCCCCGACTCGATGATGGTCGTCGCCACAAGGATGTCCGCCTCCCGTCGGACGAACGTGCGCATCACATCCTCGAGTTCGCCGTCGGGCATCTGCCCGTGCCCGATCACGATCCGCGCCTCGGGCACCAACCGATGCAGATCGTCCGCGACGCTCTTGATGTTGTGCACTCGGTTGTGCACAAAGAAGACCTGCCCGTCCCGCGCAATCTCACGCCGGATCGCCGCTTCGATCCGCTTCGTGTTGTACGGCACGACTTCCGTCACCACCGCCCGGCGATCCACCGGGGGCGTCGCCAGCGAGCTGATATCCCGCAACCCGAGCATCGCCATGTGAAGCGTCCGCGGAATCGGCGTCGCGCTGAGCGTCAGGACATCAGCAGTCATCCGCAGTCTGAGCAGCGCCTGCTTGTGCTCCACGCCGAACCGCTGCTCTTCGTCAATAACGACCAGCCCGAGGTCGGCAAACTTCACGTCCTTCGAGAGCAATCGGTGCGTCCCGATGAGGATGTCCACCTGTCCGAGCCGCACGCGTCTCAGGATGTCGTTCTGCTCCTTCGCGGTCTTGAAACGCGACAACGACTCCACAGTGAACGGGTAATCCGCGAACCGCCCCTTGAAAGTACGTTCGTGCTGCTCGGCAAGTAGCGTGGTCGGCACCAGGACCGCCGCCTGCTTCCCGAACTCCGCGGCCTTGAATGCCGCCCGAATCGCAAGCTCGGTTTTCCCAAACCCCACATCGCCGCACAGCAGCCGATCCATCGGCTGAGACGCACTCATGTCCCGCTTGATCTCGCCCAGTGCCGCCAACTGATCGTCGGTTTCCTGGTACGGGAACTCCGCCTCGAACTCCCGCTGCCACGGCGTGTCGTTCGGGAAGCGAATGCCCGGCATGTGCTCCCGCGCCGCCTGAATCCGCAGCATCTCGGCCGCCAGGTCGCGAACCGACTCACGAACTTGGTCCTTCTGGCTGCGCCATCGTTTGCCGCCGAGCGTCGATAGCTTCGGCGCCGTCTTTCCTGAGCCGATGTACCGCTGCACCAGATCGACCTGCGTGACCGGCACATGCAGCTTCGACCGCCCCGCGAACTCGAGCGTCAGGTACTCCGCAGGTGTCGTGTCGTCCGCGCTCTTGCCCCCCAGCAGCGCCTCGGCGCGCTGCGTCGCGGTCCGCTTGGGCGTGCGTGTCGCGATCGTGTTGAGCCCGACGAACCGCCCGATTCCGTGTTCCGCGTGCACGACCAGATCGCCGGGAGAGAATCCGAGGAAGGCATCCGACGCCGACCGAGCGCGCACACCCGTGTTCGTTCGCCGACGCGCATGAAATCTGTGCACCAGTTCGTGGTACGGCACGATCGCGGCCCGGTCCGGATCATCATCGTCCCCCCAGAGAAACCCACGATGCACATACCGAATCGCGACGCTCGGACGATGCTCCTTGGCAATCGGCTCAAGCAGTTCATGCAATCGGTCCATCTCCCCCTGGTTCTGGCACGCCACCAGCGTCGCGCGCGACGCCGCCATCTCGCCCAGTTCCTCGATCGCCTCGGTGATGTCTCGGGCGAAATCAGGCAACGGCAAGACCGGCAGGTGCAACGGCTCAGAAGTCAGCGTCGATGTCAGCTGGTTGATTTCGACAAACGCGAGCGATCCCTCACGCAGGCGCTTCATCACCGTGGGCGGCCCAACGACGCCCACACCAGACGGAACACGCTCGTAGTACCCGCGCCCTTGCTCGATGATCTCCGGTGTCTCGGCGAGGACCACGATCGAGCCGGGTGCCAGATATGCCATCAACGGAACACAATCGCGCTCGTGCGCGGGCTTCGCCGCACTCGGCCCCACGATGTCAACCGAGGCGAGCCGGCGGTCCGACGCCATCGAGTCGACATCGATCTCGTGAACCGACTCGACCTCATCGCCGAAGAAGTCGAGGCGAATCGGGTGGGACGAGGCGCTGGCCTCGGCTCCGCTAGCCGCTGCCATCGCCCCCGCGGGGAAGATGTCGATGATCCCGCCGCGGACCGCAAAATCGCCGGGCTCCTCCACGGCTTCAACCCGGCGGAACCCCGCGTCCCCCATCCACCGCACGAGCCCTTCCTGCCCGCCCGCGACCGATCCCGGTTCTAGGCGTCGAGCCAACATTCCGAGCACCTCTGGCCTCGGAGCCGCCTGCATCAGCGCGTGAATCGGGCACACCACGACGCCCGGGCGCCGACCCTTGGCCATCGCGGCCAAGACACTCATCCGCTCGGCAGCCAGGTCAAGACTCAATCGCGACTCGCCCGGCACATACTCAAGCGCCGCCACCCGCACCGACTCCACTCCTAGGCCCGCCAACTCGTCAAGCGCATGATCGGCATCGTCCAGATGAGCGACCACGAGAAGGATCGGCCGTCCCACCAACGCGTGCATCGCCGCGACGACCATGGTCGTTGACGACCCGCTCGCGCCGATCACCGAGAGATCGCCCCCTCCCCGTACGCATTCAGCGAGCGCGCGCACGCTCGCACTCCCGGCGAGCAGACTCACAGGGGTTTGACCGGTTGCAGAGGGTCCCGGCGGGCGCAGCATGAAGCCGGGCGAATGCGTCCGAACGCATGCGCACGACGTCGAACTCGGAGCCACTATACGCAACCCGCCGCCACCGCCGCTCTCTCAATCGATCGGGAGCGCGTCGGCCAAACCCTTGAGCCGGCGCACGGTTACCGGCCCGATCCCCCGGACGCGCTGAAGATCGTCCAGACTCGCAAACGGCCCCCTCGCCTCGCGGTCGGCGATGATCCGCGCCGATAAAGCCGGCCCGATCCGCGGGAGGAGTTCCAGTTCCGCCGCCGGCGCCGAGTTCAGATCGACGACCCGCGGCCCACTGGCGATTGCGGGCGCATCGGGGGCAGGAACCCGGTGCATCGAGATCAGACCCCCGGCGATCGAGAATCCCAGCACCAGGATCGACGCAACAATCCTCGCGGGCGTAGACATCGTGCTCACGGCGTCACCACGCCCGCAGCGGGCGTCGTGGTCACCGACAGATTCCGGTTCTGAATCCCGAGTCGCAGTTCCGCGGCCTTCCGGGCCGCCGGCTTGGGGGTCCCGTCGGCACGGAACAGCCCGCCGTGGCGGAACTCCGGCGCGAGCGTGTTGTCATAAAGCGATTGCCAGCAGATCGACTGGACATAGGGCTTCGAGAGCGCCAGACGCGCGACATCCGTCAGCCACGCCGCCTGACCCGGCTCGGTCCACAAGTCCGCGTGCGGCTCGTTCGCGTCGAGCGGGGCGCTGGGCACACCGAACGCCGTGATGTGCACCGACTTGTCGAACTGCGCGAAAGAGTCCAAGAGCGCCGCGATTTGCATCAAGTCTCGCGAGGAGTGGCCGGGGCACGCATCCCCGAACTGCAGCCGAAGCCCGATCGACTCGAACGGCACGCCCGACTCGATCACCATCTGCAGATACATCAGGGGCGTGACACCCTTGTGGTTCGTCGTTACGTGCTCTCCGAACGGTTGGTCGACCTCGATCGTCACCCGCGCATTCTGGTGAATCTTCCGAGTGAGCAGCACCGCCAGCCGCGTCATGTCGACCATCTGATCCGGTGAGAACGAGAATACTTCGTTCGTGTTGATCCCGGAGATCGGAATCCACCGCGTTACCGCCTTGCGATACCGGGTGACAACACGCCGTGCATGCTCGAATGCGAACTCACGCACCGATTGGAAGTCATGTTCCCAGATGTGCAGCCACGACGGCACGGATCGCCCCGCAAAATCCAGCACCGGCCCCGCCACAACAGGAAGCGACGCCTCCTGAACGCCCCAGGCGATCCACTTGTCCGAGCTCACGAAGCTGAACTTCCCCTCTTCCGGCTCGATGATGTTCCATGAAACCGGCGCACCGAGGAAGTCGAAGGAGCCGCGGAATGCGCGCGTCAACCCCTCCCCGAAGAGATCGGGCGGCGCCAGGCATCCGATCATCGGCGCCGACACGCTCGACCGTCGATCCGGGTCGCTGATCGCGCGGATGCGCGTCCGGAGCTGGCGCTCCGCATGCGCACGCACGATCGACTCGCTCAACTCGACCGCACGCCCCAATGCTTCGTGCGCCGCTTGGCATGATGCCGGCTCGTCCTCGATCAATGCCCGCGTGAAGTTCGCCCGAACCTCGTCCAACCCACGCATGATCTCGTGATCCGCTGGCAGGTCGGTCAGGTTCCAGTCCTCGAGTTTCGCCAGAATCAGCATCAACCGGTGCCGGACCAGTTCCACGGCGAGCGAGTAGGGGGCCTCGCGGTCCGGCAGCAGGCATGTCTGGAGCGTCCGCTCGCCCGCCGCGCCGAAGTCCGCCCGAACGGCTAGTGCCGCAGCCTCCCCGACCGATTTGCGCACCCGGATCTCGCCTTCCGCGCACACGATCTGCCCCGGAATCGTCAGACTCTCCTTCCCCAAGACATACGCCCATTCCGGGGTGTCGGTGGGCTCGAATCGGAGTCGGTCATCGAGGCGGAAGCGCAGCATGGGGGGCGAAGAGTCTCCGTTCGGGCGTTTGCGGGCGGGCGTCCGTGACCCGCCGGGACCATTGTAGGAAACTCCGTGGGGGCGTCCCCCTGTTGAAAACCGCCGACCCGGCATCGCGCCGTTACGATCCATTCATATGGAGTCATTGGTCGCCACGAGTCTCGAATTACCCGGCCGAAGACAGGGCAAGGTCCGCGATGTCTATGACCTCCCTCCCGCCCACCCCGGGGGGCCTCGCCGCGTCCTCATGGTCGCCACCGATCGGCTCTCCGCGTTCGATGTCGTCCTCCCGACCCCAATCCCCGGAAAGGGCCGGCTCCTCACCTCAATGGCACTGAGATGGTTCCGGTGGATCGAAAGCCGATCCCTCGCAAATACCCATGTGCTGAGCAGCGCGACGGCTGAAATTCCGGGCATCTCCGAAGTCCAGCGATCCCAGCTCGAGGGCCGGGTCATCATCGGCCGCGCCTGCCGCGTCGTTCCAGTCGAGTGCGTCGTTCGCGGATACCTCGACGGCTCAGGTTGGCAGGAGTACCAGCAAACCGGTTGCATCTGCGGCGTTCGCCTCCCCGCCGCGCTCCGCCGAGGCGACCGCCTCCCCGAACCGATCTTTACCCCCGCGACGAAAGCCGAGTTGGGCGCACACGACGAGAACATCTCATTCGATCACGCCTGCGAAATCGCTGGTGCTAAGGTCATGACGCACCTCCGTGACACTTCGATCGCGATCTACAATGCGGCGCACACCTTCGCCGCCGAGCGCGGCGTCATCCTCGCCGACACCAAGTTCGAGTTCGGATTCCCGCTCGGACCCGACGGCCAAACCACCGGCGAACCGCCGATTCTCATCGACGAAGCGCTCACACCCGACTCGTCCCGCTACTGGCCGACCGACTCGTGGAAACCCGGCGGCCCTCAGGTCTCCTACGACAAGCAGTTCGTCCGTGACTACCTGCAAGATCTTGTCAATCGAGGCCTTTGGGATAAAACGCCGCCCGGGCCGGACCTGCCCGAGCGTGTGGTAAGCGGCACACTCGCAAAGTATCGCGAGGCATTCGACCGCCTGTTCGCCTGAGCCCGCGCCAAGTTGATGCGCCCGCTCCGGGGCACGGCTATAGGCACACGAAACGACCCGATAATGGGCCTATCATGAGTGTTTCCTCGCTATGGCGGCAATCGGCGAACCGGAGACAATCGCGCATATGACTCGTGCAGCGACGCAACAACAGATCGCCGCCGTCATGCGCGCCATCAACGCGGGCCAACTCGAGTCCGCCGTGCACGCATCACGCGATCTGGTGGCTTCGTTCCCCGACGACCCCAATCCACTCGCGCTCCTTTCCATGGCGCTGGCACGCTCCGGGGAACTGGATGATGCGATTTCGACTGCGCGGAATGCTGCCGATTTGGGAGGCGACGATCGCCTCGACCTCCGGTTGGGATTGGCCCAGTTGCTCCGGTCCGCCGGCCGGACCGATGAGGCCCTCGCCGCGTTCCGGGCGATCGCAGACCGAACGAACGATCCCGAGTCGTGGTACGGCCTGGCCCTGTGCCACGAACAGTCCCGTCAATCCGCCGAGGCAGCATCCGCCGCGCGACGCGTCCTCGCCGCGAGGCCGGGCCACGTGATGGCGGGCATCACCCTCGCTCGCGCCATGCGCGCCGAGCGCAAGGCGGAAGAGGCGCTGAGTCAGCTCAGTTCGTGCGATGTCGCGCGCGCCCCCGCAATCGTCGCGGTCCATCTGCACACCGAGCGAGGCCATTGTCTCGATCAACTCGGGCGCTACGATGAGGCCTTCGCGGCCTTTACCAAAGCGAACGCAGCGTTCGACTCCATGCCAGAGTCCATGCGGATCAGCAAGGACGCCTTTCCCGCGATGCTCGATGCGACGCGTCACCTGCTGCAATCAGATCGTTGGGCAACCCGGGACGTGTTCAATCCGGGCTCGGAGACTCAGCCCGTATTCGTCGTCGGATTCCCACGATCGGGCACGACGATGTTCGAGCAGATGCTCGGATCGCATTCCCGCGTAATTACCTCCGACGAAGCCCCCTTCATCCGCGATGTCGTTCGCGATATCGAGTCCATAGGAGCAGCGGGGGGGACGCAAGCGCGAGCGAGATACCCGGGGGCGCTCGTGTCACTCACCGCCGAGCAATGCGCTGAACTCCGGGATCGCTACTGGGCGCACGCACGCAAGCGACTGGGCCGGGCGGTCGACTCCAGGGTCCTCGTTGACAAGCAGCCGCTCAACATCGCCTATCTCGCGTGCATCGGCCGTATCTTCCCGGGCGCCAAGGTGATCGTCGTGGTCCGGGACCCCATGGACACCGTGGTCAGTTGCTTCATGCAGGCATTCACGCCCAATCAGGCGACCGTTCACTTCTCATCGCTCAAGCGGACCGCAGACCTCTATGCCAGGGTCATGTCGCTCTGGCTCGAGATGCGCGACAAGACCGGCGTCGATGCGCTGATGGTCCGATACGAGGATGTCATCGACAACCCCCGAGTGGAAGTCACGCGCTGCCTCCACCACATCGGCCTATCGTGGGAGGACGGTATCGAGTCGTTCAACGAGCGTATCGGGCGGAGATTCATCTCAACCCCGAGTTCTCAGGGGGTCGCAACACCGATTTCACGGAAGTCCGTGGGGCGTTGGGATCGATACCATGATCGGGTCGAAGGGGTGCTCCAGACCGTGGAGCGGTTTCGGATTGAGTTCGGGTATGCCAGGAGTGAGTGAGTAATGTCCGATAAGGAACAGGCGGCGCAGGGGGCGATGGCGGTGCTCTCCCCCGAGGTGGCCGAGGCGTATCGCTCCCTCCAGAAGGGCGACCTCAACGGATGCGAGTCGCGATGCAAGGAAGTCCTGGCGCGTGACGGGCAGCACGCGGACGCACTGCACTTGCTTGGCATCGTCGAATGTGCATCAGGAAGAACCGATCAGGGCATCGCCACGCTCAAGAGCGCAGTGAAGGCGCGGCCCGATCATTCGGTCTACCGACTCACGCTGGGGCGTCAGCTCGCATCGCGGGGCGAGGACCGGGCCGCGATCGATGAGTTCAGCGCCGCGGTGAAGAACGCGCCGCGCATGGCGCAGGCCTTCTATGAAATGGGCCAATGCTTGGACCGACTCGGAGAGCAATCTCGCGCGATAGAGGCCTACAACAAGGCGGTCAACGCGCGGGGCGATTTCGCTCCGGCTCACTACGCCCTCGCCGGTGCGCTCCGGCGCGCGGGCAAGCACGACGAGGCGATCGAGCGATACCAGCAAGCCATCAGCGCCCGTCCCGAGTTCGGAGAAGCGCATTACAACCTCGGGTTGCTATTGCGCGATCAGGATCGTCTTGATGAGGCGGAGCAATCGCTCTTACGCGCAACCGAACTCCTCTCGGAGTTTGCGCCCGCCCACATGAGCCGCGGCGCTGTCCTTGCCTCGCTCCACCGATATCCGGAGGCGGAGTCGTGCCTTCATCGGGCCCTGGAACTCACGCCCGATGACTCCAACGCCCTGACCAATCTCGGGAATGTCCTGCTCTTCCAGAATCGCCCGG
>CALFMQ010000371.1 GCA_937879825.1 uncultured Phycisphaerales bacterium | reverse complement strand
GTCCGCGACACCCGTGTCGGGCGTGCCGCAATCGTTGATGAAGCGCAGCAGCCCGTCGAGATCGTAAAGAACCGCCAGCGCGAGCTGGTTGTTGTCGCCGGCGTCGATGGCGGGCGAGCCGGGCAGGAGGTGAAGATCACCGCCAAGCGCATCGACGAACATCGGGTCCGCGCCATTCACGCTCACATGCGTGCCGGGGAGCGTGCCGGTCCATCCTTCGATGATTGTGTTGCGAACGATTCCCGTCGCGTTGATGGAGACCTGGTCGGTCTCCGTCGCGCCGGAGTCGCCCGTATTGCCCCAGATGATGGAGTTGGCCAGCACCCCTCCGGCGGGCCCCGAGACGCCGCGCCCGGTGTTGTGGGCGATGATTGAGTTCGTGATGTGGAACTGAAGCGGGCCGGTGTGCACGAAACTCTGGATCATCGAGGGCATGCCGCCGGACTCGTATGTCGAGTCATTGCCAACGAACAGCGAGTTGATGATCTCGAGCGAGTACGGGTCCGTGAAAGAACTGGGGACCTGCCCGTTAATTCTGCCGCTGGTTACGATGGCGGAGCCGATGCGATTATCGGCGAATAAGCACGAGCCCACTCGAATGTCAGTCCGACATACGCCATAGATTCCGGATGCGCCCGGCGTGGCGAACGGAAACGCCGCGGTGTTGTCCCGCACGCTGCATCGTTCGAGCGTGAGGCGCGCCACTTCGGCATTCGCACTCTCCCAGAGTGCGCAAGGCCCGACATGGACCGCCGCGCCCCCACGCCCGGCGAAGTGGTCGCGAATAACACAATCGCGCAGCGTCATCTCGCCGGCGACCGAGAGCACGCCTCCGCCCGTGGCGTCGGGCCAGACTCCCAAGCCCGTTTGATAGACGGTCAATAGTCCGTCGTCGACTTGATCCGCATTCCCGCGTTCGATAACGAACCCGTCGAGCGTGGCGTGCTCGCCGAACCGCGGCCCGATCACCACATGCAGCGCGTTCTCCTCGTTCGTGCCGCCGTCCGTGTCGTCCTGGTTGAAGTCGCCCGAGAGAATGGTCGGGTTGGCGACCGGGTCGCGCTGGTCGGCGCTTTCCTCATCTCCTGCGAACCCGCCGAGGAGTGTGGTGTCGCCCCGGATGTGGAAGGCGCGCGAGCGTCCCTCGCCGAACCCAGTGGGCGTGTACACGCCGCCCGCCACCCAGACCTGCGTCGGCGCGAGGCGCGACGCGGCCTCTTCCAGCGCCGCATCGAGCGATGCGTACGCCGTGGCCCACGAGCGCCCGTCTTCAACGCCGCTTCCGATGACCCGCGAGCCATTCACGAAGCGCAGCGCGGCCTCATTCTCGTCGGGGATACCGTTCGAGTTTTCATCCTCGCTCGTTCCGGAGGCAATATCGCAAGAGTCAAGGATGCCGTTGGAGTTCAGGTCCAGCGTAGGATCGCCGGCGATCTGGCACCGGTCGCTGACGCCGTTATTGTCGCAGTCGGAGAACGCCTCGAAGGCGTCGAGCACGCCGTTGCCATCGCAGTCGAGGGATGGATCGCCCGCGATCTGCACGGAGTCGAGCGTGCCGTCGCCGTCATCGTCGCGCTGATACTCATACGCGCCGATGTCGATCGGGCCGAGGTAGAAAGGCGCGCCCGGGTCAGAAATGTTCGGGCGTGTCGGGTCGTCTACCGCTCGATTCTCACCGCCAATCGTCAGTTCGCCCGGGTTCATCCCGCTCGCGAGCTGGGACGCGGCACCCGCGTCGATCAATGGCGACCCCGCCGCGGGTCGAAGGTCGTCGTCGAGCGTGCCGGCGAGGCCGTCAGGCCCTAGCGGATCGACAAGCATCGGGTTGCCGTCAAAGGTCGGGGTCACAAGACTTGGAGGGCTCAGCGCGATGACATACGGAGAGCCGCTCACGAGTCCCTGTACGAGCGAAGATCGAAATGTGATCTTGGTGCCCGCGGCCTGCGCGTCCAGACCCGAGCCGGTGATATCGGTGTTGCCCGCCAAGGCGCAGTTGGTCAGCGCGACATTTCCGTTTGCTACAGCAAGGGCGCCGCCCTGGCCGTTCGGAGCGGAGTTATTCACGAAGCTGCATTGATAGATACGGATGATGTCGCTGCTGCCTCGGACAAACACCGCCCCGCCGCCGCTGGTCGCGATCGAGGCGCCCTGCGCGACGTTCCCCGAGAACTCACAACCCACCAAGATCTGATTCAGGAAAGCGTCCATCGAGATCGCGCCGCCGAGTCCCGATCTGTTGCCGAGGAAGCGCGTGTTGAACGCCGAGATGATTTCACCGCCCCCGTATGATCCGACCGCCCCTCCGAAAGTTGCCGATCTATTCTGCAAGAAGACCGAGTCGTAAATGCGGATGCCGCTCCCACCCCCGATCGCGCCGCCCTGATCCGCTTCGTTCTCGGTGACAAAGCAGTTGAGCAGGTTAACTTCCGACAAGCGCACCGCGCCGCCGAAGCCCATCTGGTTGTTGATCGTTGCTCCGGGCACATCGGTCGCATTCCCGCCGCGGAGCGTCAGGTTGCGGAGATAGGTGCCGCTGTTCCCGCCGCCCACACCGAAAGCCGCAGTAAGGATGTGGTACGCGTTGTCGCCACGGTTGGTGAAGCCCGGCTCATCGTCGCCCGCAAGATCGCCCGAAAGAACCGTCTCATGCAGCGCCGAGTCGTTTGCATCGGGATCAACCGACCCAAATCCCGCGAAGCCGCCGAAGATCTCGATACGCCCCGGCCTGGCGATGAACGCCGCCGACCTGGGATCACCCGGATCGACTCGCACCTCGGGCATGTACACGCCCCCGCCCATTCGAATCTGCACCGTGTCCAGACTGCCCGGCGTGGGGATCATCCCCGCGGCGTCCAGCGCATCGTGCAGCGAGTCGAACGCCGTCGCCCAGCTCAACCCGTCGCCCCCGGGCGGCGCATCATCATCAACATAGAGTGTCGCGATAATGTCCGGGGCTAATGACGCGGGCCAGTCGGCGAGTGCGGCATGACAAACCGCCGCCGCGAGGCAGCACGAGACGAGGCAACTTGTTCGGGGCATGTCGGCGGGTCTCCTGAGGTTGCGCACACCAGCGTCAACCTATTCGCCGATCGGCCCAGGGAGTTCCCGCGAGTCCCGCAAACAACAAAGACCCTCCCCCGAGACGGACCCGGGGGAGGGCCGGAAGGACTCACCATACAAGCCGCGCCGTGCGGGTGAGGGACCGCCCGGCGCAACAGGCATTGCCGGCCCCGGACGTCTCAGGGGCAGGTGTTGCCGAAGTTCGCGAGGATGACATTGAGGTCGTCGACATCCACGAAGCCGTCGTCGTTTGCGGTGTCGCGCGGATCGCCGATGCCGACGCTCGTGCCGAATGCCGAGAGGATCGCGTTGAGATCGTCCACATCGACCATGCCGTCGTTGTTGGCGACATCGCCAGGGCAGGGCGCGCCGGGCGGCGTCAGCGTGAACGAGGCGCCGCCGTTGTTCGTCCATGTGGTCGTATCGCCGGTGAGTTCATAGTCCGCGGCGTTGGTCGTGCTGACGCCCGTCGCGGTCCCCGTGTAGTGAATCGCCGCATACCCGCTGGCGGGGAGCGCCGAGGCGAAGGGCGGGTTGAAGTTGCCGTCGGCGTCGTTGAATGTCGCGCCCATATTCGTGCCGGTGTAGTTGGCGCCGCCCCACGCGAGGTTCCACGCGATGAGCGTGGATGTGTCGTTCTCGAAGACGAGCTTGCCGCCGTTGAAGTACGACGCGGGGATGGGCGTGGTCATCACGAAGTCGGGCGTGCACGCCGGCGCGGTGAGCGCATTGAAACTCGCGGTCGAAACGAGCACGCGCACGCCCGCGCCCGAGTTGGCGACATTGGCGGGGATATTCATCACGACGACGGGGTTCGCGCCGTTGGCGTCGAACGCCACAAGCCGCGACTGCCCCACGACATTCTGGCCCCCGGCCCGCATCCGCAACTGGATCGCCTGGGCGGTGTTGTCGCCGTTGACGCTCCCGATCACCTGCTCGATCTGCATCAGGTGGAAGGTCGCGCTGGCGGCGGCGGTCAAGGAAAGCCCGGCGACCACGCCGGACACGATCATCATGGACTTGTTCATTTTTACTCCTCCGGGGCGTGGGCCGCGATCATGGGGCGATGCCCCCGCCCGCTGATGTCGCGCAGGCGGGCCGCCATTGCACGGACCCGGCGGCTCCGGCCGCCTTATGCGATGACCCAACCGTGAGAGGGAGCCCCGGGGCTACATACGCTCCAGCGGCACCAGCCCGAGCGTCGTCAGCCCGTCCTCCAGCACCCGACCCGTCAACGCCGCCAGGCGCAACCGCCCGTCGCGCGTCGCC
>CALFMQ010000370.1 GCA_937879825.1 uncultured Phycisphaerales bacterium | reverse complement strand
CGGGGACATTCGCTGTGAGCCATGCGCACGACTGCGCCCATCGTACAGGGTGCGTGAGTTGCTCGACCAGACGCTCACGGATCGCGTCCGCCCCCCCGCCCCCCCCACTCCCCCCACCGGCCTCGCCTCCCCCGTTCGATGCGACGAGTGCGCCATGCGGCGCGGCGGTGACATTGGAGACCACGGTGCAGCGCGGCTCGCGGATCGTGGTTTTCTCGAGCGCTGCGCGGAGACGGTCCGCGGCGGGCTGCATGAGCGGCGAATGGAACGCGCCGGCTACGGAGAGCGCCGTGGCGCGCAGGCCCATCTCGGAAGCGACGGTGACGGCGCGCTGGCACGCATCGACGGAGCCGGACAGGACGATCTGGCCCGGCGCATTGAAGTTCGCGCAGACGAGGACGCCATTTCCCGCGGCCTTGTCGCAGACCTGTTGGGCCTGATCCTCATCGGCGCCGATCAGCGCGACCATGGAGCCGGCGCTGGCCTCGGCGGCGTCCTGCATGGCGCGTCCCCGGAGGACGACGAGTTCCAGCGCATCGGCGAAGTCCATCGCGCCGGCGAGGTGGAGGGCGGTGTACTCGCCAAGACTCAGCCCGGCCGTGGCCGCGAAGCTCGACGGATCGGCGTCATGGAAGAGCGCCTGGAAGCACGCGACGGACGTGACGAAGATCGCGGGCTGGGCGATGTCGGTTCGATTGAGCGTGTCGGCGGGGCCCTCGAAGCAGAGCGTCGAGAGTTTCGCGCCGAGGCGATCGCCCAGGATTTCGTCGGCGGCGCCGAAGGTGCGTGCGGCATCGGGCGAGTGGCCGAACCACGCCTTGCCCATGCCGACGTTCTGGGCGCCCTGTCCGGGGCAGAGCAGAACGAGTTGATCGCTCATCAGCGGGTCCTCCGATGCGTTTCAGAATGCATGATATGCGCCGGGTCAGATTCGCCAGAGACTCGAGGCCCACGTGAGGCCGCCGCCGAAGGCGACGAACAGGACGATCTCGCCTTCCTGGCACTTGCCGGACTTGCGGAGTTCGTCGAGAACGACGGGGACCGAGCCGCCGGAGCAGTTGCCGTAGCGGTCGATGTTCACATGGAGTTTGGACTCGGGGATGCCGAACTTCGTGCGAGCGGACTCGAGGATTCGCGCGTTGGACTGATGGCAGACGAACTGATCGACATCCGACGCCTGGATGCCGGCCTTCTCGAGTGTTTCCTCGATCAGGCGCCCGAAGGTCGTGACGGCGAACTTGTACACCTCTCGGCCGTTCATCTGGAGGTAGCCGAGTTTCTCGGGAGCAACCTCTACGCCCTCGGGCAGGTCGCGCTTCCGGCGCGGGAGGTAGAGGTCTTTCCAGCCCGAGCCGTCGGCGTGGAGACTGCTGGCGATGATGCCCCGCGTCGTGTCGTCGGTCGCCTTGATGATCGCGGCGCCGGCGGCATCGCCGAAGAGGATGGACACGCCGCGATCGGTGTAGTCCATCACCTCGCTCATGATGTCGCACCCGAGGACGGCGGCGGTGCGGATCGCGCCGGAGCGGATCATGTCGTGGGCCATGTTCAGGCCGTACACGAAGGACGAGCAGGCGGCGATGATGTCGAGCGCGCCGGCGCCGACGGCGCCGACATCGGCCCCGACGCGGCACGCGGTCGCGGGGCAGGTCATCTCGCCGGTGACGGACCCCAGGATGATGAAGTCGAGTTCCGACGCCTCCATGCGCGCATCATCGAGCGCACGCTTGAGCGCTTTGGTGCAGAGCGTCCGGGCGCTCTCGCCCTTGCTCATGTCGCACTTGCGCCGTTCGCGGATTCCCGTTCGCTGGACGATCCACTCGTCGGAGGTCTCGACGAGTTTCTCGAAGTCGGCGTTCGTGATCTTGCCGTCGGGCACGCAATGGCCGGTGCCGGCGAGACGGACGCCGATCCGGGGCGCTTGTCTTGGCTGGGCGGTGACGCCGCTCACGCGGGCCCGCCCGCGGGCTGGGGGGACTCGTGCGGCTCCAGGCACGCGATGCGCTGGACGATCGCCTCGTTGACGCCCTTCTGGACATACTCGCGTGCGCTGCGGATGGCGCTGCGGATGGTGCGCGCCTCGGAGGAACCGTGACAGATGAAGCACACGCCGTTGACGCCGAGCAGCGGCGCTCCGCCGTACTCGTGGTAGTCATTGCGCTTGAAGAGGTCTTTGAGGATGGGCTCGAGCTGGAGCGCGAGCGAGGGGTCCTTCTCGAGAATCTCGTGGAGGATGGCCTTGAAGAGCGACTTGGCCATGCCCTCGGCGAGTTTGAGCATGGTGTTGCCGACGAAGCCGTCGGTGACGACGACATCGGCGGCGCCCTCGAAGAGATCGCGGCCTTCGATGTATCCGATGTAGTTGAGGTCGGGGATGGCGCGGAGCAGCTCGCGGACCTCACGGATGAGATCGGTGCCCTTGCCCTCTTCTGAGCCGATATTGACCTGCGCGACGCGCGGACGCTGGATGCCCAGGACGCGCTTGGCGTAGGTCTCGGCCATGACGGCGTACTGGGCGAGGTGGATCGCGCGGGGCTCCGGGTTGGCGCCCACATCGCAGAGGACCATGGGCCCGTGGAATGACGGGATGGCGCAGGCGATTCCGGGACGGTGCACGCCCGGCAGGCGCTTCATGAACATGGTGCCGCCGGAGACGCACGCGCCGGTGTTGCCCGCGGAGATGACGACATCGGCGGCGGGTTCGTTGAGGCGCCCCGCGCCGAGCAGCATCATCTTGACGAGCGATGAGTCCTTCTTGGCGCGGACGGCCTCGACGGGGGACTCGTGCATCTCCACGACGGTCTCGGCGTGGATGATGCGGATGGGTGCGCCCGCGGGCACGGAGCACTCGCGCATGATCTCGCGGATGTCGTTCTCGCGGCCCGTGAGGATGAGTTCGTCACCGGGTGCGAGGATATCGAGCGCATCGATACAACCCCGCACGATCGCGTCGGGCGCATGATCCCCGCCCATCGCGTCGACAGCGAGGCGCATGAGTGATTAGCCCTCGTGGGTACCGATTCCGAGCTTCGGGATCCGGATGGTGAGGCCGGGACGGACGAAGCCGGAGGCCTTGCACGCGCGATGGTGCTGCTTGAGATTGCCCGTCACGGGGCAGAGACCGGGGAACTTGGCGTCGAGCGCGTGATGGCTGCGACGACGACGCTGACGGCCCGGGCTAATTCTATGGGTAGGGTGCATGTTCCGACCTCTTCCGGCGCTGCCGCGTCGGATACCGATGACGCGGTGGTGACGGACGAGCCGTCGCCGGTGTTTGAATCTATATGAATGACAGGATCCGATTCACCACCTGGCGGTTCCCGCGGGCGGGAGCCAGAGGGGAGAGGGTATCCGAGGGGGGGTGGAGTGTCAAAGATTTGGAAGGTTTGCGGCACCGGGGCCCGGGGCGCGGGCGGGTGACTGGACGGGGGGCGGGATGTCGATACACTTGGGGGCTGCACCGGGCGGAATGGCCCGGTTCGCCTCCCTAGCTCAGTTGGTAGAGCAGCTGACTCTTAATCAGCGGGTCGAAGGTTCGAGTCCTTCGGGGGGCACTTCTGTCTGGGCCTGCGTCCTCGTGCGTGGGCGCGCGGAAATCGCCAAACACCAAAGACTTATGTGCGTCGTCGTCAGATGGCTCGTTGTTGCTCTGCGCGCATCCGGATGCAGACGTATGCGAGTCCGTGTGCGTATCGCGCTGCCGTTTGCGCGTGCGCTCACCCGCGTCAAAGTCGGTAGTACCGGTGGCCCGAAGTTGATCCGACTTTGGCGGATTGGACGAACCGAACGCGTTCTCTACGGCGGCCCGGCCATCCGACAGCTCAAGGTGGGTGTAGACATTCAGCGTCAGTTTCGGGTCGGAGTGGCGTGCCAAAGTCTGCGTCGCCTTCACCGAGGCCCCGCTCCGTGCAAGAGCCGTGATATAGCCATGTCGGAACGAGTGGAAATCAACCACCGGCTGCCCTTTGGCTGATTGCCCAGGCTCTATCCCGGCGTCCTCTAGATCGGGCACCAAGACTCGTGCCCGTGACTTCTGCGGAAGAGGCCATAAAGTGTTTTCACCCTGATCGCGGAGCCACTCTGAGAGTACTTCGACCAACGACCGTGGTAATGGAAGCACGGCCTCGGTGCCGTTCTTGGTGTATGCGCCCGACACAACCACCAACGGACCTGATTGTCCGTCGAGAACGAAACTGCCTCTGGTAAGACTCGTAGCCTCGCTCCTTCGGACGCCGGTCGCGGCCAGCACGCGATACAGCATCGCCCTCGACTCACCATCCATCCCAGATCGGATGGGGCCATCGAGAGTCGTCCTGATGAGCGTCGAGAACTCCTCTTGGGAGAGAACTCTGCGTACGAGCCGCCGATCTGCGGACTCCTTGCGCCGCTGGAGCGTGATAAGGGGATCAACGGCGAGTCGGCCGTGTCGGTGTAGCCACGATGTGAAGCCCCGAAGAGCAATCAGACGGGCATTAAAGGTGCGAGCGCCGAAGCCGTCGCGCCGTTTACGCTCAGCCAGCCATCTCTGAAAGCCTTCCGCCGTGATGTCCCGGATTGTTGCCCAGCAGTTGCCCTCAACTGCCTCCCGGATATAGCGGTCGGTCTGGACGATGTGGCGTTCCTTGCCGCCTTTGCCCGCTAGAAAGGCCCTATACGCGTCGGCGTGGACCGAGATCGGTGATGAGGCGTGGGCTGTCAAACGCTCAGCAGCGGGATCCACGAGCCCGGAGCGCCGGGCAAGGTCCTTTTCCTCCCACTCCCTTGCGATTCTTGCGGCGAGCCGCTTGTCGACTGTCCCCGTACTGCGTACGACTCGTGTCCCATCCGCATTCAACCAAGCGGCGCAGTAGCACTTGCGGTCTTTTCGCTTGAATACGCTCGCCATCGCTACTCCTCGACCTCACACTGGCATTTGTACGGATTTCGATAGCGTGTCATGACACGACCTTCCGACATCTCGGGCAAAAGTGCAAGCTCGTAAGACTCTCGGAACAAACGCCATTTTTCGGCCATTTAGACTTGCAAACTGTACGGCTTCACGACTGGCGAAACGGTGCTCGGAACCCCGCCCTCTCCACGTCGGTTTCTGACTTACCAATAGGGCCCCAAGGACTCTGACCTCGTACGACAAAGACCGCAGCGTTCCATCACTGTTCCATGGCTCTCGCGATTTACCTATCGGGCTCTTGAAACTGGGTTTCCTGATCAGCAACGCTGGTTTTCGTCTCTTAAATCGGTCCGAAGAAGTCGACTCCGGGGAGACCGGAGATGGGACAAGGAAGGGGACATTTGCGATTTCAATCTCAACGCGCCTGGCTCTCTTCCATTTCGTACAGAGATTGAGAGAGGGCTTCGAGTTCTGATCGCAACTCCCCGCGACCGGGTCGGGAGGCCCTGCAGCCTCTGAGCGATTCAACGGCCGCACTAAAATTGCCGACCTCGGTGCGTCCGGCTTGAGGTGTGTTCTTTCGAAGGACTGCCAGTGCGAGGCGACCCGGATCTCGGACAGGTTCTCCACGGCGAAGCCTTCCGGTGAGAATCGCTCGTTGGACATACTCAACGACTTCTTTGATCCGCGATGCTTTGAATTGCTTCCTGACTTTGTCCGCTTCGAGTTGCCCCAACCATCCGACCAGGAGTTGCGTCCAAGGAGCATTTGCGTATTGAGGTTCAATGGGTCTACTTTCTGACCGAGTCTCTAATTCTTTGATGTGTTCCTGAGGAGAATGAGTGTGTGACGTCATGTCACTGTTGCACACCCCGTTGTCACCGGCCGATGGCATCGTGTCAGATGTGACACCGGTCCCTACTCGCTCCATCGCCGCGAGTTCCTTTAGCCGCTCCAGGTTGATCGCCTGACGATTTGGAAGTCGCCCATCAGAGCGGCGGATGATGTAGATGATCCCGATTTCGCGGAGTTCTTTCATCGCTCGAATGACCGTGCGCCTTGAGAGACACGCTGCCATCGCGATCTGTTCGTTTGAGGCTCTGAGTTCGCCGGTCTTCCAATCCGCCATTGTCGCAGCGGCATAGAGCACGTGGCTGGCTCGTCTACCGAGATTCGCGGGGCCAATAAGAGTCGTTATTGCTGGAAGGCCCCAAAGTTCTCCGGTCATTTGATTACTCACCGCACCACCCCCTTACGAGTTCGAGAGGCATGATCGGCGAGAAATGCTCGGATAGCTTCAACGGGTACAACACGGCGCCGCCCGATCAGACAGCTGCCGAGTGCTCCGGTGCTAACGAACTGCCAAGTAGTGCGAGTGCTGATGCCCAGCATTCGACCTGCAGTCTGCACATCAACTGCAAGTACGCCGAGCGGATCCAACTGTATTGAGCCAGAACCCACGACTGTATTGGACTTCGTGAGATCGTTCGATACACTCCGATTGGTCGATTGTGCGCGTCGCTTGCTTGCCGGCTGGGACGCGCCATTGTTGGATCGATGCTTATCTTTGTGTTCTCGCACTGCAATGCTCCTTCATTTTTTGGGATGCGCGCACCAGAAGCACACGCTCGACAGCAGTTGGATTGAACAGCAGAGTCCTTCCCGCCCGAACATGGGGTAGTCGATGCGCAGTAGCTTCCTGTCGAAGCCACTGAACTGGCACTTCAAGCCTTCGCGCCATTTGACAGAGATTTAGAAGTTCCCGCTGCGACATCGCAATACGGTGCCATGTGTTCGCTCGCCTTGTAGGCAAACAGGAGGAAAGTTAGAGGCGAATAGTTGGCAAATCGTCAACAACCGGCTAGTCGCCTCATAGGCGATTCAGCGTTGATGACACATTTCTGCCTGCCTCAGTAGCCCCTACTCCCTTGCGCTTTCCTTGCGGCCGAGTAATCAGCCCTCTCTTCTCAAGCACTCTGCAAATATCGCCAACTGTGCGCGGACTGAGACCGGTGATGGCGGCAATGTCGACAATTAACAACAAGGTGGGAGCAGAAGTGATCGCCTTGAGGACTTCGGCTTGTTCCACACTCATTGGGCGATAGCCATCCTCCTTCGACAACTCAAGGGATGGCAGACACATTTCAACGGACTTCCTGATCGCTCCGAGTCTGGCTGACGCCACATCGAACTCGCTGGCCTCGCCTCGGAGATGGCGAGCCATGCTTTTCGGAGACAGATCAGGTCTTGGTGCCTCACACATTGATCTAGCAGCGATGACAAGAGAAGCCAGCTGACTCCGTAGATCGTCAGAGGTTTGAGAACCTTCGTATCGACGAGTCAACTCACGACTGATTGACTCAATGGTGTTGAGATCGCACTCTTCGAGATATGGACGAGCCAACTTGAAAAGTCTGCCCCATAGTTCCGAGGTCGACCAATCGGAAAGCGGCGACGGTTCCATGCATACAACACTACCCCAACCGGATAGTCGTCTTCGTACCCGAGAACTGTGACATCGTATGTGTAGGCTGCGATACGGGCATTGAGTACGCGTACGCCTTTCACCCAGATCGCGTAACTCGCGAACTCGTAGGGCTTTGTGCCATAGGGCACTTGATGCCTAGTCAGTTGCCAGTGTTAAATTGTTGCACTACAGGATTTGCGAAGATCTAGTCGAACCGCGAAGAAACTCCGGAGTTTCCACAGGCGCAATCGGCCGGAGTGCCCCTCTACCTGATACGCAGCCGCAGCGCATTGGCGATCACCGACACCGAACTGAAACTCATGGCGGCGGCGGCGAGCATGGGGCTCAGGAGCAGGCCGAAGATCGGATACAGGACCCCCGCGGCGATGGGCACGCCCGCGGCGTTGTAGGCGAATGCGAAGAACAGGTTCTGGCGGATGTTCCGCATGGTGGCGTTGCTCAACTCTCGCGCTCTGACGAGACCATTGAGATCGCCCCCGACAAGCGTGATGGCGGCGCTCTCGATCGCGACGCCCGCGCCGGTGCCCATCGCGACACCGATGTCGGCCTGCGCCAACGCCGGCGCGTCGTTGACGCCGTCTCCCGCCATCGCGACCTTGTGCCCCTCGCCCTGGAGTTTTCGGATCACCTCGGCTTTCTGGTCCGGCAGGACCTCGGCTTCGACGCGATCGATACCCAGTTGCTCGGCGATCGCCTGTGCGGTCGTCCGATTATCGCCCGTGAGCATGACGACCGTCAGCCCCGCCTCGTGGAGCGCGCTGATCGCGGCCCGCGTGGTTTTCTTGATCGGATCGGTGACCCCGAGGAGCCCGGCGAGCCGCCCGTCGATAGCGACGAACATCGAAGTGCCGCCCTTTGCCCGGTTCGACTCGGCGGCCTGCGTCATCGGGCCTGTTTCAACGCCTTCATCGTGCATGAGCGCCGGCGAACCGATCGCGACTCGGGAGCCGTCGATTTCCGCGATGATTCCCTTGCCGGTGATGCTTTCGAATAACTCGGCTTCGAGCCGGGACTCGGTGCGCGACTCGAGGCCGGTGACGATCGCTTCGGCCAGCGGATGCTCGCTGCTGCGCTCGGCGGCGGCGATCATCGCCAGCGTGCGCGGCTCGTCGAGGTCTTCCGTGAGTTCCACCACGACCAGTTCGGGTCGGCCCTCGGTCAGCGTGCCGGTCTTATCGACGACGATCGTGTCGACATCTTCGAATGCCTCCAGCGCCGCCGCGTTCTTGATGAGGACGCCCTGTTTGGCCCCCCTGCCCGCCGCGACCATGATCGACATCGGCGTGGCGAGCCCCA
Organism: uncultured Phycisphaerales bacterium; assembly: GCA_937879825.1. Taxonomy (GTDB): domain Bacteria; phylum Planctomycetota; class Phycisphaerae; order Phycisphaerales; family UBA1924; genus JACKHC01. The sequence goes on along the minus strand of CALFMQ010000370.1, from coordinate 7,519 downwards.
AGGCGCACGGGCACGCGATGATCAGCACCGAGACCGCCGCGACAAGCGCATAACTGAACGCCGGCGCGGGGCCGACGAGCATCCACACGATAAACGCGATCAGGGCGACCGCGACCACGATGGGCACGAACCACGCCGCCACCGTGTCGGCGAGTCGCTGGATCGGCGCTCGCGATCGCTGGGCCTCGGCGACCATCTGCACAATCCGCGCGAGCGTGGTCTCCGAGCCGGTCCGGCTGACGCGCATGACGAACGCACCGGTCTTGTTGAGTGTCCCGCCGGTCACATCATCGCCCTTCGACTTCTCGACGGGCACCGGCTCACCGGTCAGCATCGACTCGTCGATGGTGCTGCGACCCTCTTCGACCTCGCCATCGATGGGAATCTTGTCGCCGGGACGGACACGGACCCGATCCCCCGTCTCGAGCACATCGACCGAGACTTCTTCCTCGGATCCGTCGGCGTTGAGTCGCCTTGCCGTCGGCGGCGCGAGTTCGAGCAGCTCGCGGATCGCGCCGCCCGTGCGCCGTCGGGCCCGGAGTTCCATGACCTGTCCGAGCAGGACGAGCGTGACGATGACGGCCGCGGCTTCGAAGTACACGGGCACGCGCCCCGACTCACTTCGCAAAGACTCCGGGAACCACTCGGGGGCGAGCGTCGCGACCACGCTGAAGATGTAGGCGATCGAGACACCGATCGAGATGAGCGTCCACATGTTCGGGTGCATCGCGCGGATCGAGCGCACCCCACGAACGAAGAACGGCCACGCGCACCAGAGAACGACCGGCGTCGCGAGGACCAGCTCGCCCCACTGCGAGAGCGTCGGGCTGATCCACCTGTGCAACGGGTGCCCGAGCAGCATATTGCCCATGACATACAGGAGCAGCGGCGTTGTGAGCGCGGCGGCGACCCAGAGCCGGCGCGTCATGTTTCGAAGTTCGGTGTCGTCTTCCTCCGCTGTGGCGTCGAGCGGCTCAAGCGCCATGCCGCACTTCGGGCAGTCGCCCGGGCCGACCTGCCGGATCTCCGGGTGCATGGGGCATGTGTAGATCGCGTCCTTGGGCCCGTCGGGCTTCGGCTTGGCCGCGCCGTGGGAACAGCACGAGTGCCCCGCGTCTTTCGGTGCTTCGGCGTACTGAGTAGGGTTCGCCTTGAACTTGCCGGCGCAGTGAACGCTGCAGAACAGATACTCGTGCCCTTCGTGCGAGATCGCCGCGGCCTCACGCCCCTTCTCGACGCTCATGCCGCACACCGGATCGATCATCTTTATCGTCATCGCCGCTTCCTCGGTGTTCATTGATCGTGCGCCCCGTGCCCGTTCATTCCATGACCCATCGGTCTCTCGGTATCGCCACCGCCGTCAACCCGCCGGGCGGAGGTCTGGTCGGGGAAGCGGTACCACCCGGGGTCACCGCCGCCCTCGTAGTCGTTGCGCACCTTCAGCACGGTGAACATGCCGCCCATCTCGATCTCGCCGAACTGTCCTTCGCCCATCATCATGGGCAGCGTGTTGGTCGGGCCCGGCATGTGCTTGGCCATTCCCTGCATCTCGGCCATGCCGTCTCTGCCCATGCCCATGTATCCGGGGAGCAACTTCTGGATTTTCTGTTGCAGCCCGGTCTGGTCGACATCGACCGTGTTGGCGATCTCGTGCGCCATCGCGTTCATCGTGTGGTGCGACATATGGCAGTGCAGCGCCCAGTCGCCCGGATTGTCGGCGATGAACTCGACATCTCGCGTCGTGCCGACCGGCACGAGCACCGTCGTTTCGGGCCACTGCCCCGCCTCGGCGATCTGCCCGCCGTCGGTCGCGACCACGCGCCACGCGTGCCCATGCACATGGATGGGATGGTTCCACATGCTGAGATTGCCGAAGCGCACCCGTACGCGATCGCCCGTGCGCACGACCAAGTGATCCGTGCCCGGGAATACGCGGCTGTTGAAGGTCCACATGTTGAAGTCGACCATCACCGACGGGTCCGGGCGGTAGGTCCCCGGATGCACGGCCCAGTTGTGCAGCATGATCGCGAAGTCGCGGTCGATCGGCTTGTCGCGCGCCTCGCGCGGGTGCACGATCAGCATCCCCATCATCCCGAACGCCATCTGCGTCATTTCGTCGGCGTGCGGGTGGTACATGAAGGTGCCGTGCTGATCGGGAATCGTGAACTCGTACACCCAGGTCTCGCCGGGCATGATGCCGGGCTGCGTGAGCCCCGTGACGCCGTCCATCCCGCACGGGATGAAGAGCCCGTGCCAGTGGATGCTGGTGTGCTCGCGAAGCCGGTTGGTCACAAAGAAGCGCACGCGGTCGCCCTGCACGACCTCGATCGTCGGTCCGGGCGTCAGGCCGTTGTAGCCCCAGCACTTCACGCTCATCCCCGGCGCGAACTCGCGCTCGACGGGCTCGGCGACGATATGGAACTCCTTGACGCCGCCGTTCATCCGGTACGGCATCGCCGTGCCGTTAGGCGTGATGACGGGCCGGTACCCGAGGTCGGTGCGCGTGTCGCGCGGTGCGTTGAGTTTCGGACGAAGGATCGGGGGCACTTCTTCGCCCCGTGCCCGCCGCGCCAGGACCATCCCCGCGCCGGCGGCCAGTCCCGTTCCGATGAAGTGTCTGCGAGAAAGCATGTTAATGTTCTCCGTGGTGTTGATGCTGGGGCTCGGTCATCGATGGCATCGCGGGCATGCCCTCCATCTCTGCTGGATGCTCGTCGCTCATTCCAGACGCCATCGGCAATCGTCCGCCGACGGCTCGCTCGAGTTCGGCGCGGGTCGCCCAGTAGTCGTGGATGCTCTCCAGGTACGATCGGTACACGGCGATCTCGTCCCGCTTGGCGGCCAGCAGCCCGAAGGTGTCCACGAGCATGAAGTTGTACTGCTCGAGCGTGAGTGCGGTGATGCGCTCGCGCAGCGGGAGCACCGTGTCGCGGTAATGCTCGATCTCGTAGCGCATCGCAAAGAGGTGATCGCGGAGCCGGCGCACATCGGCGCGCGTCTCGATCGCGATCGCTTCGAGCCGGGCCCGGGCGCCGAGCAGCGCCGAGTCGAGGCGCGTGATCTCCGCCTGGCGCTGATTGAATATGGGTAGATCGAGCGTGAACTCCGGGCCGACGACCCACTGCCCGTCGGTGTCTCGTGCTGCGCGCACGCCGACCTCGGTGGTGAGCAGCAAGCGCCAATCTCGTTGCAGCCCCGCCGCTTTGGAGAGCGCTTCGACCTCCTTAGCCGCCGCCGCCAGATCGAGCCGCTGACGCACCGCGTAAGACTCGAGCGACCCGAGGTCCGGCTCCGACGGGGGCAGTTCGGGCAACCGATCGACGATCGACCAGCCGGTCTCCTGTCCCCACAGGCCCATGAGCACATTCAGGCGCTCCCGGTACCCTTTGGACTCCGCCAGACTCCGCGCGTACTCGATCCGCGCATCCTCATAGAGCGCCTGTTCGTTGGCCAGCGCCAGTTCGCTCATGTTCCCCGCGTCGAAGAGGCGTTTGGCGAGTTCCGCCGACGCCTCCGCCGCCACCGCGATCTCTCGCAGCACCGCGCTCATGTGCTCGGACGCCTGCAGATCGAGGTACGCGAGTCGCGTCTCGGTCACGGTCTGCAGCACGCGGTCGGCGGCGCGCAGCACCGCGGCGTCGAGGAAATCGCCCGCGATGTCCCGCCGCGCCGGCGTCAGCATCGCCCTTAAGAGGTTCATCGTCAGGCCGAAATCCAGTTCGGTGATGCTCGGCGGGCGGTCGGGGAAGCCGAGCCCGAACGCGAGCGAAGGGTTCTCAAGCAAACCCGCCTCCTCGAAGTCCGCCTCCTGCATCCCCAGATCGGAATACTCCGCCCACAGCGTGCGGTTATTGAGCAGCGCGATCCGCACCGCGCGCTCCTGCGTGAGCGGCTCGCCAAGAAGTTCACGCACGCGCCCGCCGATGGCGTCGCGTGCACCGGGCGAAGTGGGCCACGCCGGCTCGGCGCCGATGCGCTCCGCGACGGGCTGCTGCACGCGCCCGAAACTCCGGTCCGGCGGCACGACGGAGCACCCCGCGCCGACAATCGTCACGCCCAGGGCGAGCACGACGCTGTATCGGAACTCATTCATGGCGCGCCTCCCTCGTGCTCGTCGTGGGGCATGGGCGGGCGCTGGGCGACCAACGCCATGCCGCACTTCGGGCAGTCGCCCGGTCGATCCGAGCGCACATCCGCGTGCATCGGGCATACATAGACGGTCATCCCGCGATCCGTCGCGCTTCCGGGCTCCGGTGCGTCGGGGGTCGGCTCGATGGGATGGGCCAACGGGTTCTCCGGCGGGTCGAAGGCGATCGACTCGCTCTGCGCCGAGGCCGGGCTCCCGAGCGCGATCGCATCGACCGACCGTGTGCGGGCGCACCCGGCGCTGACCAACACACATCCCCACGCGAGCCATGCAAGTCTGTATTTCATCAGTGATGAACTCCTGGAGTTTGTTGTCCTCACCACGCGTAATGATCGATCCCGTACACGAGCGCCCCGCCGAAGAAACCGGCGGCGCCGACCGTCAGCGCCGACGAGAACAACAGCCATCTGAAGACGCCTCTGGACGCAGGCCCGTCGTTGACGCGGGAAGTCCGCAGCAAAGCGATCACGGCCAGAACTGAAAGGGCCGCCGTGCCCGTGCCGAGCCACCGGTGCGTTGCCTTGACCCAGTCTTCATCGATCAGGGCGATGCCGCCGTTGAACCAACCCAGTGTCGCCGCCGCAACGGCCCCGAACGCCGCCAGCACGGCGCAGAACGACGCCGCGTGACGGAAGTAGTCCCGGCGCGTCACGATCAGGAGCGCTTCGGCGATCGCGGCGCCGAAGAGCAGCCCGATGGGTAGATGCGTCGCGGGCGGGTGGAACTTGCCGATCCAAGCCGCGAGTTTGGGCCGCCCGTGTCCGTGCCCATCGTGGTCGCCATCAGCGCGATTCGCCGATGCGGGGATCAGTTCCGGGATGTTGCCGATGAACGCCGAAGGATCGGCGTTGAACTGCGTGACACACTTGCGGCAACACAGGCCGATCGTGATGCCGTTGTACTCCGCGGTGAACTCAGGGTCGATGGGCTCGTCGGTCAGGACGGGGCACATCGCGTTCACCGGCGCGCCCCCCTCCCCGGTCTCTGACGGGGAGGGGGCCTGCGCATTGACTAACGCGGACGGGACCAGCACTCCGAGCATCGCGATTGCAAGACTCACGGCCCGGCACTTGGACTTCGATCGCATGACCGGTTCTCCTATGGCGGAGTTACTCGTGAGGATGCCCGTCGTGATCCGCGTGGTCGCTTCCGTGCGCGTCATCATGCTCGGGCATGAACTTGCCCCGCTCATTCCATGCCGCATCCACCATCGCGATGTACTTCAGCGGGTCGCTCTTGATCTTGGGCTCGCAACCCGCGCAGCAGAGGCGGATCAGACGCCCGGCGACGACCATCTCGACGGGATCGCCCATGGAACCGAGGGCCCCGCCGCCGACGACGCAATCGGTCAGGGGGTAGTCCTTGCGCTGGGCTTCGATCGTCTCCTCGTCGAGCGCCTTGATGAATGATTCGGGATCGGCCTTGAACTTGCGCACGCACATCTTGCAGCAGAGCCGGATGAGGCGGTTCCCGAAGACCATCTCGGTGGCGATGTCCTGGCCGTTCTCGACCAGCGGCTCCCCGGTGACGAGGCACTTGTCGGTGGGATAGAACCGACGCTGATCCTTGATGATCCGCTCGTCGATCTCCCTCCAATAGCGGTCCTTGTCCGCTTCGAACTTCTTGATGCACCCCGCGCAGCAGAGCCGCACCTCGCGCCCGTCGTATTCCTTCACAACGGGCTCCCCCATCTCGCCGAGTTTCTCGCCCGACACCGGGCAGGTGTCGAGGGTGTACGGTTCGCCCCACGGCTTGTCGTTCTGCGGCTTGGCGCCGTGCTGCTCCTGGCCCGGCTCCTTGTGCGCCGCGGCGAGCATGACGAACTCGTCCTTGCGTGCTTCGTCCCACGCGAGGAACTGCTCGCCGCATCCGGGGCAGCAGAGCCCGATGGCCTTGCCCTTGTAATCCACCGTTCCGGCGGTCTCGACGATGGGCTCCTTGCCGATCGGGCACATCTCATTGACGGGTGTCTTCTTGGCCGCGCCGTGATCGGCGGGCTCGGCGCCTAACGCCGCGGACGAGAACAACGCTGCGCACATCAGCGCGGCACGAGTCAGACGGGTCTTGATCATTTCAATCTCCTTGAGGTGAATGGCTATCAGACGAGACAACGGCGGACAGGCGGAGTTTCCACTCCGCCCGCCAGCAATACAGAATCGGAACGACGAACCACGTGAGCGAGGCCACGGCCATACCGCCGAAAGACGGGATCGCCATCGGCACCATGATGTCCGAGCCGCGTCCGGTGCTGGTGAGCACGGGCAGCAGGGCGAGAATGGTCGTGGCGCTGGTCATGACAGCGGCGCGGATGCGGAGTCGGCCCCCATCGACGACCGCTTTGCGGATGGCCTCGATGGAGTCGGGTTGCTCCTCGGCCATCGATTGCTCAATGCGTGTCGCCATGATGACGCCATCGTCCGTGGCGATGCCGAACAGCGCGAGGAACCCCACCCAGACGGCCACGCTCAGGTTGAACGGGCGGACCTGGAAGAGCTCGCGGAGGTTGGTCCCGAGCAAATGCGTGTCGAGGAACCACGGCTGAGCATAGAGCCACAGCATGAGGAATCCCCCGCCCCACGCGACGAAAACGCCCGTGAAGATCATCATCGTCACGCCGACTTTGCGGAACTGAAAGTAGATCAGCAGGAAAATCACCACAAGCGAGAGCGGGAGCACGACGCTCAACCGCTTGGCGGCGCGGACCTGATTCTTGTACGAGCCCGCGAACTCGAAACTCACCCCGGCCGGGACGACCAGCGCGCCACTCTTGATTTGTTCTCCGATAAACCGCTGCGCGTCATGGACGACCGTGACCTCGGCGAACCCGGGCCTCTTGTCGAACAAGACATAGGCCACGAGGAAGGTGTCTTCGCTCTTGATCATCTGCGGCCCGCGTCGGTACTCGATCTCGGCGAGTTCGCGGAGCGGCACCTGCGCGCCGCTCATCGTGGGTACGAGGATGTCGCCGAGCGTCTCGGGTTGGTCGCGCAGCTCGCGCAGATAGCGGACGCGAACGGGGTAGCGTTCGCGCCCCTCGACGGTCATGGTCAGGGGCTTGCCCCCGATGGCGACCTCGATCACTTCCTGCACATCCGCGATCCGCAGCCCGTAGCGCGCGATCTTCTCGCGGTCGATATCGATCTCGAGGTACGGTTTACCGACCACCCGATCGGCGAAGACCGCTGCGGGCTGAACGCTCGGCACCAGTTTGAGCGCTCGTTCGAGTTCGAGCCCGAAGGACTCGATGCTCTCCAGATCGGGCCCGTAAACCTTGATCCCCATCGGGGCGCGGAAGCCGGACTGGAGCATGACGATGCGCGTCTCGATCGGTTGCAACTTCGGCGCGCTGGTGACGCCCGGCATGTCGGCGGC
>CALFMQ010000369.1 GCA_937879825.1 uncultured Phycisphaerales bacterium | reverse complement strand
CACGTCACCCACCGGTACGCGCTCACCTCCTGCGGGTCGTCCATGGGCGACGGCTACGGCCCCAAAGTCGTCTCACGCGAGCCGCACGACATCGACTGGCTCCGCGAGCCCGGCCGCGTCATCGCCATCCCAGGGCAGCGCACCAGCGCCTACCTCGCGACCCGCCTGATGCTGGGCGACCCCTTCCAGTACCGCGTCATGCGGTTCGACAAAATCATGCAGGCCGTCGCCAACGGCAACAGGGCCAAGACGCAGGGCGGCGTAGGCGATAGCGGGGGGGCGGACGCGGGCGTCATCATCCACGACGGCCAGATCTCCTATCGCGACGCCGGGCTCCACCTCATCGCCGACCTCGGCCAGTGGTGGAAGGAACAGACCGATCTGCCCCTGCCCCTCGGCGCCAACGCGGTGCGCAAGGACCTCGATGCGCGCTACGGGAGCGGCACCTCGGGCCGAGTGACGCGCGTCCTCAAGCGCTCCATCGAGCACGCCATGAGTCACCGCAAGCGCGGGCTCGATTTCGCGATGGATTACGCGCCCGATGCCGACCGCCAAACGGTCGACCGTTTCGTCGCGATGTATGTCAACGCGCTCACCCTCGACGGCGGCGAGCGAGGCGAAAGGGCGGTGCGCCGCTTCCTCGATGCGGGGGCAAAGGCCGGGTTCTGCCCCAGCCCCGTTTCGCTCGAAGTGATCCGCCCATCCAATGGGTGAATGAGACGGGAAATCCCGCACGGCGCGTGGGAAATGCGCAGAATTCGCTTGTCCCGCCCTCCCGTGGCAAGGTACGCTGATTGGAGAACCAAGGGATTCTTTGCCTGTAGACACGGGAGGGGGCCCGAGTTATGGGACTTGGGTAGCGGAAGGACTCCGATGAGCCAGGTGATGCCGACCGAAACCGCACGCGGCTATGTGCCGCCCTCGGTCACGCAGTTCAGCGTGTTCCTCGATAATCGTGTCGGTCGTCTGCTGGACCTGCTCGATCACTTCGAACGCCAGGAAGAGTGCCAGATCTGCGCCCTTTCCGTCAACGAAGCATCGGACTACGCGGTCGTCCGAATCATCACCAACAACTGCCAGGCCGCCCGCAGGGTCCTCCGCCAGTATGAGGTCCCCTTCGCCGAGACCGATCTTCTGGTCGTCGAACTCATCAACGGCCTCACCATGAGCCGCATGTGCCTCTACCTCCTCGGCGCCGAGCTCAACATCCGCTTCGCCTACCCCGTCCTGCTCCGACCCAACGGCACGCCCACCATCGCCCTGAGCGTCGACGACATCACCCTCGCCGGGCAGATCCTTCGGCGCAAGGAGTTCCGACTCCTCGGCGAATGCGACCTGCCCAAGCCCAACCGCCCGCCCGCGGCGTAACCCCCCCAAGCCCCCCGAGCACCCCCGATCAGGCGATTTGACGCCCGCCATCCGGGCGCGCACATTCGCGTCATGGACATCGTCCGCGACACGAACGGCCTGCGGGGACTGGAGCGCTGCATCCTCGTCCCCACCATGGGCGCGCTCCACGCCGGGCACGCGGCCCTCATCCGCCTCGCCGCGCATCACGCCGGCCGGCGCACCGCACCGGTCGTCGTGAGCGTCTTTGTCAACCCGACCCAGTTCAATGAGAAGAGCGACTTCGAGAAATACCCGCGCGATCTCGACGCCGACGCCGCGCTCGCCAAGGACGCCGGTGCCACGCACATCTTCGCGCCCTCCGTCGAAGTCATGTACCCACAAAGCGCGCAGGGCGGCGAAGGACGTGTACCCACACTCCCCAAGGTCGCCGACGGACCGATGCTCGAAGACCACTTCCGCCCCGGCCACTTCAAGGGCGTCTGCCAGGTCTGCCTGCGCCTGTTCGAGGCCACCCGCTGCGCCGCCGCCGTCTTCGGCGAAAAAGACTGGCAGCAGCTGCAAACCGTCCGCGCGCTCGTCGCGCAGGAGCAACTCGAAATGTCGATCGTCCCCGCGCCCACCGTCCGCGAGTGGGACGGCCTGGCGATGAGCAGCCGGAACCGCCACCTCGCCCCGATGGACCGCGCTCGCGCCGTCGCGCTCTCCCGCGCCCTCGAGGCCGCCGGCGCCGAGAGCGACGTCGCCTGCGCCGAGCGCGTCGGCCGAGAAACGCTCGAAGCCGCGTGGGTGACACCCGAGTATTTCGCGATCCGCGACGCCGAGACGCTCGCGGGCGTGCGCGAGGGCCGCCCCGCGCGGGCGCTGGTCGCGGGGCGCGTCAGTCTCGGCGCGGGCAAGGGCGATGTCCGCCTCATCGACAACGCCCCGTGGCCGGGCTTTGTGCGCAGAGTGTGAGCGAATCCCTCCGCTACACTCCCCGCCATGCAGACGAGTATCGAGTGGCTCAATAAGTACCTAAGCCCCGCAAATGTGACCGCCGACGAGGCCGACGAGGCCCTCACCGGCGCCGGCTTCCCCATCGAGGCCAGAGACGACCATCAGGATGATGTCGTCCTCGATGTCGAACTCACCTCCAACCGGGGCGACTGCCTCTGCCATGTCGGGCTCGCCCGCGAGGTCGCCGCCAAGACCGGGCGCAGACTCGTCGCGCCCGCGCCCAAGGCCAGCGCCAGCGGCCCCGATGTGAAGTCGATCACGAGCGTCCAGAACACGGTCGGCGGCCTCTGCCCGCGCTTCACAGCCCGCGTCATCCGCAATGTCAAAGTCGGGCCCAGCCCCGCCTGGCTCGTCAAAGCCCTCGAGCGCATCGGCCAGCGCACCATCAACAACATCGTCGACGCCTCCAACTTCGTTCTCCACGAACTCGGCCACCCGAGCCATGCCTTCGATCTCGACACGCTCGCCGAGAAGCGATTGGTTGTCCGTTACGCCAAGAAGGGCGAACGACTCATCGCGCTCGACGCCAAAGAACACAAACTCATCGAGTCCGACCTCGTCGTCGCCGACGCCAACCGCGCCGTCTCACTCGCCGGTGTGATCGGCGGCCTCGATACGGGCGTCACCAACGACACAAAGGACGTCCTCATCGAGGTCGCCACCTGGGAGCCCCTCACCATCCGCGCCACCGCGCGCCGCCTCGCCATCACCACCGACGCCGGCTACCGCTTCGAACGCAAGGTGGACCCGCGCGATATCCAGTGGGCCTCCGACCGCCTCTGCGAACTCATCCTCGACCTCGCCGGCGGCGAACTGTGCACCGGCATGATCGACGAACTCGGCGCCGCAACACCCGCGCCCATCACGGTCAACCTCCGCCCCGAACGCTGCAACCAGATCGTCGGCATCGACATCCCCACCGACCGCATGGCCTCTTTGCTCACCACCGTCGGCTTCAAGGTCGAGCGTCAGAACGATGCGCTCCGCTGCACCGTCCCCCATCACCGCCCCGACGTAACACGCGAGATCGACCTCATCGAAGAAGTCGCCCGCCTGCACGGCTACGACGCCATCCATGTCGCCGACACCGTCGAGACCCATCTCAACCTCAAGCACCCCGCCGAGTGGGCCCGCCGCGAGGAAGCCACCGCCCGCATCGGCGCGGTCCTCACCGGGCAGGGTTTCTACGAGACCGTCACCTTCTCGTTCCTCGACAAACCGCAGGCCGAGATGTTCACGCCCAAGGGCGTGCGCCTGCTCAAGGTCGATGAAGAGCGCCGCAAGGCCACGCCCTACCTCCGCCCGAGCATCATCCCGAGTCTCCTCTCCTGCCGACGCGCGAATCAGGATGCGCGCCTCGAACGCGCCGAGGGCATCCGCCTCTTCGAGATCGCCTCCGTGTTCGGCGAGCAGGACGATGGCAAAGCCTTCGCCCGCAAGACCATCGAGCACCGCAACCTCGAGATGTACGCCGACGCGCCGGTGGGGGGGGGCGGCAAGCTCCACGAGCGCCTCCAGGAAGCCGTGCGCAGAGTCCGCGGCGCGATCGAGGAAACAGTCTCAGCGCTCGGCGGCCAGGGCAACGAAGTCTCCATCGAACCAACGAACGAGAACTTCATGCCCGCCCTCGAAGGCGAGACCGTCGGCATCATCCGCATCAACAACAAGCACGCCGGCTACATCACCACACTCAGCAAGTCCACGATCAGCGTCTGGGGGCTCGATCAGCCCGGCGCCGCAGCGGTCGTCAACCTCCAGACCCTCATCGACCTCTACCCGCCCACCGTGACCGTCCGCGAACTCCCGCGCTTCCCGTCCATCGAGCGCGACCTCTCCCTCGTCGTCGATGAGTCCATCACATGGAAACGCATCGCCGACGAGATCACCGAACTCAACCTCAACCTCTTCGACGGCCTCCGCTTCATCGGCGTCTACCGAGGCAAGCAGGCCGGCGCCGGCAAGAAATCCGTCACCCTCCGCATCCGATTCCGCGACGACGAGCGCACGCTGCGCCACGAGGAAGTCGATGCGCCCGTGGACCGCGCGGTGAAGCACCTCGCCGCCGCGCTCGGCGCCGAACTCCGCGCCTGACACCGGCGTAGAAAGACCGACCCGCCGGGAGGTGTTTGTTCGCACTCTGTTTGCACCCGGGGGCGTCCGCCGGGGTATACTGCTCCGGTCGGGCGGGAAACAGGGGGGAAACGGGAGGAAAGGGGGGGCGACGAATCGTCGTCGGCGAAACGCCGATGTGAGAGAGAGCCGAAGGAAGGAGCCCTCGATGACCACCGCCGCCACAGGACCACGCACGATGACCGATCCCAAAGCCGCGCTCCGCGCCGAAGACCGTCCCTACATCCTGATCGACGGCAAGATCGTGCCCAAGAGCCAGGCCGTGGTGAGCGTGTTCGATCACGGGCTCCTCTACGGCGACGGCTGCTTCGAGGGCATCCGCGTCTACAACTCGCAGATCTTCAAGAGCCGCTCGCACCTCAACCGCATCTACCGCAACGCGGAGAAACTCCGCATGCAAATTCCCTACACCAAGGATCAGATGCACGACATGATGATGGAGTGCGTCTGCGCCAACGCCCTCACCGACGGCTACATCCGGCTCATCTTCACCCGCGGCGTCGGCACGCTCGGACTCAACCCCTTCAAGTGCCCCAAGCCCGGCGTCATCTGCATCGCCGATCAGATCTCCCTCTACCCCGACGAGATGTACCGCGACGGCATGAAGGTCATCGTCGCCAAGCGCCCGCGCACGCCCACCGCTTGCCTCGATCCCTCACTCAAATCACTCAACTACCTCAACAACATCCTCGCCAAGATCGAGGCCATCGACGCCGGCTGCCTCGAGGCCATCATGCTCTCCGTCGACGGCTATGTCGGCGAATGCACCGGCGACAACCTGTTCATCATCAAGAACGGCGAGATCTTCACCAGCCCGCTCGAGGTCGGCATGCTCGACGGCATCACCCGCGCCTTCGTCATGAACACCGTCGCCCCCAACTGCAAGATCAAGGTCAACGAGAAGCGCCTCAAACTCGACGATGTCCTCAAGGCCGACGAAATCTTCCTCACCGGCACCGCCGCCGAGATTATCGCCGTCACACAAGTCCAGGACACCAAGATCTCCAAAGGCGAGGGCCCCGTCACCAAGAAACTCCGCGCCGAGTTCAAGAGCATCGTCTCGCAGGACACCATCCCGACGGACTGATCCCCCGTCAACACTCAAACGGCTGCACCCAGGCGCGTCCGATCCCGGACGCGCTTTCATTTCGGCTCACATCGGGGAACGACCCACGCCCGAAAAACACATGGTGCGCCGCGAGGCGTCCGATCGGAGTGCGCATCATCATGCACGCGGCCTCGGTCGCGAGGTCTGATTGCAACATCGACAGCGCCCGGCGCATCCACAGCCGCGAGATGAACCGCGTCCGCATCCGACCGCCGTCGTACGCCCGCAGCACGCGCGCATCGCCGGTCCGCAGAAACGCATCGGCGACCTCCGCCGCGTGCGCCGACAACCGGAAGCACGGATCAAGCCCGCCCGCCGTCAGCGGAGACACCGCCCCCGCCGCATCACCGACCAGCAGCCCCCCATCGCACGCGATCCGCTTCAGCACGCCGCCCACCGGGACCAGCCCGCCGCGCTTCTCGATGAGGCGCGATGGGTCCAGCTCGAACCGCTCGCCGACCAACCCGGTAAACTCGGACAATGCTTGATTGGCATTGAACCGCCGCGCGTATCCGCCCACACCCACATGCATCTCCGCGCCGTCGTCGATCACCCACGCCAGATAGCCCGGCGCATATCGGGCGCTCAGATAACAATGGAAAGTCGGCGGCAGCACCCGGCGCGTGCTCTCGTACACATGCTCCGCGCCCACGATGCACGCCCTGTTCCGCGACAGCCCGAGCGCATCCGACACCCGCGAGCGCGCACCGTCCGCCCCGATCACGAGCCGGGCATCGAGCGTGCGCGTTCGTGCCCCGGTGCTCAGCCGAACGCGCGACCCGCCCGAGCCGACGCGCTCGATCGAGTCGAAGCGCGTCCCGAGCATCACTTCCACCCCAGCCCGCCGCGCCCGCTCAACCAGCGCGTTGTAGATCGCGCCCATCCGCCCGACGCGGAACTCCGGATGCTCGCTCCGCAGCCCCAGCGCCCTGCCGGCGGGCGAGTACAGCACCACATCACGCACCGCCGGCCCGAGCATCTCCTCGGGAATGTAGAAATCCTCGAGCGTCCGGCGCACGAAGATCCCCGTGGTGTGCACCCGCTGATCCAGCGAGCACTTGCGATCGATGATCGTCACACGCCGCCCCAGGCGCGCGAGGGATAACGCGGCGCACAGGCCCGACAGCCCGGCGCCGATCACGGCGACTTCGGTCTCTTCCACGACTCGGCTCCATGCCGGCGCACAACCGCCGGCGATGGATGCACTACGCCACGAAACATCCAACGGTTCGGGATCACCGTCGGTCGATCGTGCGGCGGTCTCTTCAGGCGAGCGGCACGACGCGAGCCGATCTCCACCCTCGCAACTCGCGTGCCCGGCCCCGGGCACGCAAAGACCTCAGAACCGCTTGTGCGCCTCGCGCTCCTTCGGCCCCGAGAGACTCAGAATCAGCCGCGCCGTGTGCAAATCCGCGGGGCGGGTGATCTTGATATTCCGCGGATCGCCCTCCACCACCACCACCGGCTCGCCCATTCTCTCAATGAGCGACGCGTCATCCGTCGATGTCAGATCGCTCTGCCGATACGCGCGGCGGAGGAGCCCCGCCTCAAAGACCTGCGGCGTCTGGATCGCCATCATGTTCGACCGATCCACCGTCGCCTCAACCGTCCGCACCGAGGTGTTCGCCTTGCCCGCATCCCCCAGAATCGCGTCCAGCGGGTCGATCTCCCGCTCCACCTTCGCGCTCTTCGAAACACGCTTGATCGTGTCGTGAATCTCCACGCCCGGTATCACCGCGTCGTGCGACTGCGCCGCCTTAAAGAGCCGGTCCAGCATCTCGACCGAGGCGCACGGCCGCGCCCCGTCGTGCACCGCGATGTGCGTCGCATCATCCGTCACATGCTCCAGCGCCGCCTGCACAGTCTCGTACCGGTGCGTTTTGCCGCCCCGGCAGATCGACACGCCCATCAGCGCCAACTTGTCGCCGTGACGCAGCCGGAACTCGCCGAACGCCGCCTCATCGTGCGGCCCCGCCACGATCACCTGGTCCACATCATCGCGCTTCGTAAACAAATCCACCGTCCGGTGAAGAACAGGACGCCCGCCCAGGTCCTCGCCCAGCTTGTCACGCCCGCCGAACCGTGAAGACGAACCCGCCGCACAGATAATCACGCACATCTTCATC
>CALFMQ010000368.1 GCA_937879825.1 uncultured Phycisphaerales bacterium | reverse complement strand
CGTCCTCGCCGAGCACCCCCCCAAAATCCCCGCCGCCTACCAGGACTCCAAGTACATCTTCCTCGCCAACTCCCACCCCACGGTCCAACTCGAACTCCTCCGCGCCTTCCCCAGGCGCGTCGTCTCAGTCCTCGACACCATGAACCTCTGGATCGACACCGCACGCGAAGAACTCCGCGCCGTCATGCGCGAGATCGACGGCCTCATCATCAACGATGAAGAAGCCCGCATGCTCACCGACATCCGCAACCCCATCACCGCCGGCAAAAAGATCATCGCCGAGATGGGCCCCATGTTCGTCGTCATCAAGAAGGGCGAGCACGGCTGCATCCTCGTCCACGACGAGGGAGTCGCCATGCTCCCCGCCTACCCCGTCGAAACCGTCATCGACCCCACCGGCGCGGGCGACTCCTTCGCCGGCGGCATGATGGGCCACCTCGCCGCCTCGCACTCCAAGGATGTCAACATCTCCATGGCCAGCATCCAACAGGCCCTCGCCCACGGCACCGTCATCGCCTCCTACACCATCGAGTCCTTCTCCCTCGACCGACTCGCACGACTAACGAAAGACGAAGTCGCCAAGCGCTACACCGACTTCCAGGAAATGGTGCGGGTTTGACAGTCCCTTCCTCCCCCGCCGCCGGCGGGGGAGGTGTCATGCGAAAGCATGACGCAGGGGGTTTCCTCCGTCTCCCTCTGGGAGACGGCAGGGTGAGGACTTCTCTTTCTACCTTTCTCCAAGTCTCCAAAGTCAAATTGAACGATCACCCGCCCCAGTGCGCTCCAATCACAAGGAGGCAACGCACCATGACACGAACGCTCCAAGTCTTTGCGCTGATCTTTGCAGCGACATTCCTCGTCGGCTGCTACCACCGGGAACGGGTGACAATCACCGCCTACGACACAATCAGCGGCGAGCCAGTCCCCGCCGTCGAACTGCGAGTCAGATATCCGCATTTCCTAGAGCCAGCCCCACGATCGTCGACCGTTGTCACAGATACGGCGGGCCAAGCAACGACCGAGATTGCATACTTTCGTAGCGTGTCACTCCACGCACTCCGTCCGGGATATGAATTGAGCAACTTTGACTTAGCGGAGTTCACCAAGGATGAGAGTTGGCACGGGCAACGGGAAGTTTTGACTCCGAAGGAATCCGCCGATGGAGCGTGGTCGCTCCGAGTTCCAATGGAGCGTCGAAAGGACTGGTACGGCCTGCTCATAACAATCCCAAAGGACTTTAGAGGACCGTTGGTCATCAGCAGGACCGCCGAGCCAATACCGGAACATTCTTCTGAAGATGCAGTCCGATGCATCGAACGCACACTCACCTCGACCCGCGAAATCATCGTTCCAAGAGGCGGCTACTTCACGATGATCCGTTACGCCGGAGGCGACTACTTGGAGGAAGATAACACGACCCGAAAGGGCGTGGTCATCCAGGAAGTCGACGAATTCCGAGAGTGGAACAGAGAAATCTTGTTCCTCGGAACCATGAAAGACGGCGAGCGATTCCGCCGACAGGTCGAATATCTCGGCCCCGACAACAGATGGCGCATCAGCACCGATGCCTACAGGGACCTCGTAGAAAAGGTCAGCAATCAACCCCTCTAATCCCCCTCCCACGGCTCCACATGAATCAATAACGACTCCACCCGCGGCATCGCCCCCCGCACCGCCGCCTTCACCTTCCCCGTCAGCGCGTGCGCATCCGCCACGCTCATCGCCGGGTCCACCTCCGCGTGCATCGTCACCCGGTACACCCGCCCGCTCTGCCGCGCATCGCACCGCTCCACCCCCCGTATCCCATCGACGCCCAGCGCGATCTCCGTGCACCGCGCCGCCACATCATCGAGCGACTTATCCAGCAGTTCGTGGAACGGCTCCCGCCCGATCAGCACCGCGTTGATCAGAATCACACCCGAAGCCACCAGCGCCGCCCAATCGTCAGCGCTCGCGAACCTCTCCCCGCCGATCACCGCGATCGCGATCCCTACGAACGCCGCAAGCGATGTGATCGCGTCCGACCGATGGTGCCACGCGTCGGCGACGCCCGCGTTGCTGCCCGCGTGGCGCGCCGCCCGCCGCGTCACGCGGAACATCGTCTCCTTCACCGCCACCACAACCACAATCACGATCAGCGTCCACGGCGCCGGCACCGGCTGCACCGAGCGGGTCCCCTCAACCGCGTGCCACCCGACAAACACACCCACCGCGCCCACGATCACCGCGACCGCCAGCGCGCCCAGCGCCTCCGCCTTGCCGTGCCCGAAGGGGTGCGTCTCGTCCGGCGGCCTGCTCCCGTAACGCAGCGCGCCCCAGATCACCAGCGAGCCCACGATGTCCACCATCGACTCCGCGGCATCCGCGATCATCGCGAACGAGTTGCCCAGCACGCCCGCGACCGCCTTGCCCAACGAGAGCAGCGCGTTCACCGCCAGACCCGTCAGCGCGACTCGCTCGGGCGAACCGGTCACCTCGTGTCCGCCGGCCCGCCGAGTCCCTTCTCGAAGATAATCAAGTTCGACATCCGGTCCTGATCCCAGCGGATCCCCACGATGTCGTACGCGTTGGCGATCCCGAAGATCAGGAACGGCCGGATCCGGTTGTCGCACTCGAACCGCAGGCGCCCGTACCCCTCCGTGCGGCACCACTCCTCGGCGCCGTGCATCAACTGCGACGCGATCCCCGACCGGCGCAGGTCGCTCACAACACCCACCAGCCATGTGAAGTGCGTGCCCGGCTTCAGCTCGAAGCCCACATAGAACCCCACCGCGTCCTTCTCGATCCGCGCCACCATCACGAGGATGTTGTGCCGGCCGCGCATCCGGTTGCGGATCCACGCCTCGTCCCGCTCCGGCCGGAAAATCGTGTTGTACAGGTGCGTCACCGTCGCCAAGTCGCGAGGGTCGAGCCGTTCGATCACCGCATCAGCCATCACCAACCTCCGTGCCGATCGCCGCGCATCACTCCTTGGCACGCGACAGATACGAACCGTCCGCCGTCGAAACCTTGATGAGTTCGCCCTCCGCGATAAACGGCGGCACGCGCGTCTTCAAGCCCGTCTCCAGGGTCGCTTCCTTCAACTGGTTCGTCGCCGTCGCCCCCTTGATGCCGGGCGGCGTCTCCGTCACCGTCAACTCGACCGCCGAGGGCAGCTCGAGCGAGAGCGGATTCTCCTCGAGGAACATGATCGTCGTCTGCGCATTGGGCCGCAGGTACAGCATCGCGTCGCCCGCGACCTCCGCCGGCACATTGAACTGATCGAAGTTGTCGCAGTCCATGAACACGAAGGAGTCCGCCTCCGCGTACAGGTACTCGCACTGGCGGCGATCCAGCGTGATCCCCTCGAGTTCGTCGCTCGAAGCGAACCGCTTCTCGATGTACCCGCCGTTCATCACATCGCGCAGCTTCGCCTGGATGAACGCGCGCAGGTTGCCCGGCGTGCGGTGCTCGAACTTCGTCACGACATACAACTTGCCGTCCATGCGGACAGCCGAACCGGGGCGGAGATCAACAGCTTTCACCTTGAGAGTCCTCGAATATGGAACCGTGTGCGGGTATTGGTTGGGACGCAGAGTGTAGACGCTCGTCCCATCCCCGGCGAGCACCGTACCATGACGACACAATCGACCCCGGAGGCACCGACATGACCCTCACCCGACGCCGTTTCCTCTCCATCGCCGCCGCGTCCACCGCCGCGCCCCTCGCGCTGACCTCCCTCGCCTCCGCCAGGCGCCGCCAACTCGTGCCCTTCACCTATTTCCAGTGGCAGGGCATCCCCCGGGGCCCGCAGCGACAGAGTGGGGGGGGTGGGGCGACCGGCTACGCCTCCGGCATGATGGTCGCCATGGGCGAAGGCGGCAATGCGCTGGCCATGGCCCGCGAGGGCGAACTGCTCCTCATCGACTGCAAAAACGCGCCCTTCGGCGACATCCTCAAGCGCGAGTCGCTCATCGCGCCCTTCGACTCCGGCCGTACCGAACTCGCCCTCGTCATCAACACCCACCACCACGCCGACCACACCGGGGGCAACTGGGCCTTCACCGCCGATCACACCGTCCTCGCGCACGCCAAGGTCAGCGAGCGCGTCGCCGGTCAGCTCGACCGCTACACCGCCGGCGCCGCCGATGCGCCCAATCAGGCCAACGGCGACGACCCGAAGG
Organism: uncultured Phycisphaerales bacterium; assembly: GCA_937879825.1. Lineage (GTDB taxonomy): Bacteria > Planctomycetota > Phycisphaerae > Phycisphaerales > UBA1924 > JACKHC01. The sequence continues at coordinate 1,551 of CALFMQ010000368.1, read as the reverse complement.
CCAAAATCGTCCGCCCGTACCTCGAGAAGTTCGCCGAGCGCGCGCCCCAACTCACCGCAGCCGACTTCCAGCCCAACGATGCGCTCAAGTCAGACCACGAAACGCGCGAAGTGGGGGGCGTCACCATCCAACTCCACCACTTCGGCGCCGGGCACACCGACACCGATGTCGCCGTCTACTTCCCGAAGGAGAATGTCCTGCACACCGGCGACCTCCTCTTCAACGGGCTCCACCCCTTCTGCGATGCCCCCGGCGGCTGCACGACCCGCGGCTGGCAACGCTCCCTCTCCGAACTCATCAACCTGTGCAACGACGACACCATCGTCATCCCCGGCCACGGCGACATCACCAACACCGCCGCCCTCCGCACGCAGCGCGAATACTTCGACCGCGTCCGCGAAATCGTCTCCGATGCAAGAGCCAGGGGCCTGACCCGCGACGAGGTCACGCAACTCCCGCCCACCGGGTTCGAGTCGCTCGGATTCCAGCAGATCTGGCCCCGCGTCCTGGGAGTCGCTTTCGATGAGGCCGCCGCCGGCTGACCCCGACTTTCTCCGTCGATTCGGCCGAATCCGCCGAACATTCGCCGACTCCCGGTTGACCCGCACCCCAAATGCGGCAACCTTTCCCTCGGAGACTTTGAGCGTACCGGACCCTCGCACGGGGAACCGCGGCGCTCTCGAACAACCCGAGTAGAGAGGAACCGCCTCATGAAGACAGTCATCCTGTCGATGTGCTGCGCCGCCGGCCTCGCGTCCGCCGCAAGCGCGGGCACAACCACCGTGCTCACATCGTTCGGCAACACCCTGTTCGTCAGCCAGGGAGGATCCACAACGTCCTTCCCGATCTCCGACGACCTCACATCCATGGCCGTCGCGCCCGACGGCACCATCTGGGCCACCAGCCAGACCGACAACGACAACGACGGCTTCTACGAGCTCTACACCATCACCAACCCGACCACCGCGCCCATGCTGAATCCCATGGGCGACTTCCTCCTCGACAACACACCCTCACTCACCTTCATCAACGGCCAGATGTACGGGCTGCAGAAGGTCGCCGGTCAGGACAACGACACGCGCCTCATCACCATCAACCCCGGCGCGATGTCACAGACAACCGTCGGCAACACCGGCATCTTCAACATCAACGCCAACGGCCTAGGCTACGACGCCCCCAACGACACGCTCTACACCATGAGCAAGGGCCCCGTCGGCGACACCTGGACGCTCGACTACACCGCCGTCTCCCCCGCCGACCCGACCAACACGCTCGTCGGCTCTCTCGGTGAACGCACCAACAACCACGGCGCCGAGTTCTACGACGGCGTGCTCTACATGGCGATTCAGGACATCGACGAACTCAATCCCGGGATGTTCAAGCTCCGCCTCGGCACCGTCGACACCATGACCGGCGACTGGACCGAACTCGAAGTCCTCGCCGACAACTGGGACCAGGCCAACGGCCTGCAGGTCGGCGTCGCCGTCATCCCGACGCCCGGCGCCCTCGCGCTCGCATCACTGGCGGGCGTCGCGGGCCTCCGCAGAAAGC
>CALFMQ010000367.1 GCA_937879825.1 uncultured Phycisphaerales bacterium | reverse complement strand
GTGTCGGGTCGGTAGCGGAGTGCGCGCATGGCGCGTCTATCGGACGGCGGGGGGCGTCGCGACAGTTGATTGCGGGAAAAGGATCAGGATCCGGTGTCGGCGGACTGCGCTGTCATCCCGACCGGTGCGGCTGCCACTTCGTTGGGCACGTGCATCCAGGGGACGATGACTTCGAGGATGCCGGGATCGCGGTGGAAGACGGGGTATTCGTAGGGCGTGCGGCCGGCGAAGTGGGCTTCGGTCTGGCCGGCCCAGACGACCCATTGGCGCCGGTTGAAGCCGAGGTCCTGGCCGGTGAGCGTGCGGAGGGAGTTGAGAGCCGCGGTATTGACGGCGAGATCGCGGTCGTTGAGCGCGGCGAAGAGGCCGTCGAGGACACGGTTCTCGGCGTACTGGCCCAGCGCTGTTGCGGCGTCGGCGCGGATGTCTGGGTTGTCCTCTTCGCTCTCATCGAGGCACGTGAGGAGGGGCCGGATCGCGACGGGGTTGTGGAGTCTTTGGAGTGCGCGGACGCATTCCCATCGGAGGTGTTCGTTCTCGGATTTGATCTGTGTGACGATGACGGGGACATCTTCGGGCGAGCCGTGGAGGGCGAGACCTCGGACGGCGGCGGCGCGGCCCAGCGGGTCTTCGTCGTAGAGGGAGAGCCCGGACTCGTGCTTCATTTCGGGGTTGAGTTTGGCGCGGTAGATGGAGAGGTACTGCGGCCCGCCGCCCCACGGCGCGTTGGCGATGAGGAGCGTGCCTCGGTAGCGCTTGTCGGCATCGTAGGCGTCGATCATCCACGCTGCGGCTTCCTGCGGCGAGGGGCCGGTGACGATGGAGAGGACGGAGTTGGCGTCGCGCGTCGCGGCGGCGCCGCCGAAGCCGTGTTGTCCGAGGTCGGTGCATCCGGTGAGTGCGGCGATTGCGCACGATGCGGCGAGCAAGACGGCACGGGGTCGCGTGGGCATCTGCGGAGTATATCGGTGGGAGGGCGATAGGATGGGAGCATGATCAGTCGAGCGAGATGGGGCTGTGCCGCGGTGATCGCGGCGATGTTGGCGGGATGCGCGGGGCACGGGGAACCGGTGGAAGCGCCTTCGTGGGCGGGCGGCGCTTCGGGGCGTTCGGCGCCGACGGTGACGGGTGAGCGGATGATGCCCGAGTTGTTCGGTGATGGGGCGATGACGCGCTCGTATGAGACCGACTCGGGCGAGGGCGTGACGATCACGACGGAGCGGCGCGGCGAGCGTGCGTTCGTGGTGACGGAGCGTGCGGGGGACAAGGGGTTCTCGACGAGTGAGATCGAGGTGACGGAGTCGGGTGTTGTGCTGAGCCGGATTACGAACCACGAGCGCGAGACGATCACGGAGTTTCGGCCGCCGATGGTGCTGATGCCCATGCGCGCGGAGGCGGGGTTCACGATCGAGCAGAAGTTGATGATGGTGGTGCGCCCGATGGATGACCCGACGAAGATCAAGAGCCGCGGCTCGGCGGCCTACACGCTCGAGTACGCGGGCGTTTCGTCGGTTGAGCTGGCGGGTGGCGGCGCGGTCGAGGGGGCTTCGTTTGTTGAGCGGCTCGAGGCGAGTTTCCCGGGCGCGAGCGTCATGAATGTGACGCGGAAGTGGTACGCGGATGGAGAGGGGTTGATCGCGCGGCAAGCGGAGGAGTCGGTATCCGTGCTGGGATTGCCGGCGGAGCAGACGGTGCGTGAGGTCCGGCGCGTGGATTAGGGAAGGGTTTCCCCTCCGTTGTGCCCTTGGCATGACGCCTCCCCTCGCTGGCGGCGGGGGAGGAAGGGAAGAGGGCGCGGTGGGATTCGAACCCACGAATGACGGATTTGCAATCCGTTCCCTTGGACCACTTGGGTACGCGCCCGGTGCCCGCACGCGGCGGGTTGGGAGGGGGATTATGGCATGGGGGTGGAGGGGTGTCGACTCATAGAGAGTGGTTTGGTGGGATCGGGCGGCGCGGGCCGATGTCCTAGACTGAAGCGGACGTGGATGAGCGAGGAAATCGGACCATGAAGACGACGATGGCGGGTGTGCTTGGCGTAGTGCTTTGGATCGGCCCGGCGTCGGCGGTTTGCGCACAGGACGGGATGGGGGGCGCGGGGGGCGGTGGGGGTGAGTCGGCTCGGTCGGACGAGCCGGTGGTGCTGCACGCCTCGGAGTCCGGTCCGGACGACCCGCTGGGGCTTGGGCTGGAAGCGGGGGGTATGTCGCGGAGCGAGTTGATCGCGGAGGGGACGTACCTCTCGCGGTGGACGGGGCGGCTGGTGGAGTCGGCCCCGGATTTGTGGGTGATCGCGTTCGACTCGGACGCGAAGGGCGAGACTCCCGGGCCTGTGATGGCGGTGCTGCCGGGCCAGCGGCTGGTTGAGATGCAGCAGATGGTTCGGGATCGGAACGGCGATGTGACCTTTCGAGTCGGGGGGCATGTGACGGTTTTCGAGGGGCGGAACTATTTCCTGCCGCGCGTGGTGACCACGGTGACGCGGCCACCGGCGGAGGCGGCGACAACGGGAGGCGTCGGCGCTGCGGCGCCCGGGGATGGGGATGATCCGAGTGTGGAGGCGCTGCTCCAGCGCGTGCGCGAGGCGGCGCCGCCGACGGAGGTGCTGTTGCGGACGAGGCAGGTCGAGGAGGGGGAGGACCGGCGGTTGATATCGGAGGGGGCGACGATTCTGTCGGTGATCGGGCGCGCGGTCCGGCGTGACGAGGGCGTGATCGAGTTCGTGCCGGATAATGGCACCGGGGGTGCACCGACGGATGGCGCGCCCGTTGTCCTGATGCCGACGCTCCTGACGGAGGAGATCGCTTCGCTGGTGGACGATCAGGGTGATCGTGTGCGGTTCTCGCTGAGCGGCGAGGTGTTCGTGTACGGGGGAAGGAACTATTTGATGCCGGTGCTGTACCGGATCGAGCCGCGTGCGCGGGTGGACTCGTTGCGTCCGGCGCGCTGATGGCGTGTGCTTGTGTTATCGGGGTCTGAAAGCCCTATGGCTTTGTGGGGCGTGGGTGTTGGACCGGGGGGTTCGTCTCAAGTGGGCAAGGGATAGCGCCGACTCTGGCTGGAGAGTCTGGGCGGAGTTGGCGCTCGTTGGCGTTGTTGCCGGCGCGCTGACCCGGGACGATGGCGCTGTGGCGCCGGGGTGAGAGATGGGCGGCTCGCACGAGAACAATGGCGGCGGCAAGGGTCGCGGGTGGGGCGAGAAGAAGATCTTCACGACCGGTGAGGCGGCCGAGGTCTGCAAGGTGAGTCAGCAGACGATTATCCGGTGCTTCGACTCCGGTCGGTTGAACGGCTTTCGGGTCCCGGGTTCTCGGTTCCGACGGATCCCGCGCGAGGAGTTATTGCGCTTCATGCGTGAGAACGACATTCCGCTGGACACGCTCGAGCCGCCGACCAAGCGTGTGTTGATTGTTGATGACGATCCGCGCGTGCTGGAGGTGTTCCTGGAGGTGTTCGGCCGCGACGATCGGTTCAGTGTCCGCACGGCGAGCACGGGCTACGAGGCGGGGGTCGAGACAGAGGCGTTCAAGCCGCACCTGATCGTGCTGGACTACATGCTTCCGGACATCAACGGGAACGTGGTGTGCCAGCGGTTGCGTGCGCACGACGAGACCCGCGAGACCAAGGTGCTGTTTGTGTCGGGGGTTGTGGATCCGAAGGAGGTCGAGGGTCTGAAGAAGTCCGGGGGCGATGACTTCCTGAAGAAGCCGTTCCGCATTGATGAGTTGATGTCGCGCGTCGAGCGTCTGCTCGAGGTGTAATGGAGTGTGCGGATGAAGGGCTCGCGCGCACAACAGAGCGATCAGGCCCGGCGCGCCGAGATGGTGCTGGCGCGTCTGGATGCGCTGCCGACGCTCTCGGCGGTGGCGGTTCGTGTGCTGAACCTGTCGGGGTCGGGCGAGGGCGGGGCGCGCGAGATCGTGCCGCTGATCGAGTCGGACCCGGCGTTGACGGCGCGGCTGCTGCGCATGTGCCGCATGTCGAATACGGGCCTCGGCTCGAAGATCACGACGGTGGAGCGGGCGGTCGTGCTGCTGGGTCTGGACGCGGTCCGGACGGCGCTGCTGAGCGTCGAGGTGATGGAGTTGTACGGTGTGTCCGGTGATGACTCCGGCGATGAGGGGTTCGATCCGCAGGAGTTGTGGCGCCGGTCGATCGCGGTCGCTTGCGCGAGCGAGGCGCTGGCGCGCACGGTGCGCGGGGTTGACCCCGGCGAGGCGTTTGTCGCGGGGCTGCTGCAGAATCTGGGGATGTTGGCGCTGTACCGCGTTGTGACGGCGAGTTTCGCGCGGATGGTGGGTGTGGCGCGGCGGTCGCTCAGCGACATGGCGTCGGTCTCGGCGCGGACGGTGGGGATGGATCACAGGACGATGGGCAAGCGTCTGGCGGAGCAGTGGGGCTTGCCGCACGCGATTCAGGATGTCGTGATGTTCGCGGGTCAGTCGGGCGGGAACCTGCCCGAGGTCGGGCACCGTCGGCTGATCTCGGTGGTGACGGTGGGGGGCGAGATCGCGCGGATGGCGCACATCGGTTTCGATGGTGACTATTCGCAGCTGGACCCGCTCTCGATGATCTGCCGGAGCCACGATATGGATCCGGACAAGGCGCAGGAGGTGCTCTCGACCCTGCACGATCGTGTCGCGGAGCGGAGCGGGATGCTCGGGCTTCACGACGCGGGCAACGAGAGCGCGTTGCTGATGCAGGCGCTTGCGGACGCGAATGCGCGCCTCGGCGAGTTGCACCACGCGGCGTCGCGCCGCGCGGCGGCGGCGGATCGCGGGCGGCGGATTCTGGACGCGATCAACGAGTATTACACGGAGAGCGCGGGTCGGCGTCACTGGGCGTCGGCGATCGAGGGCGTGGCGCGTTCGGCGGCGTCGGTGTTCGAAGGGTGCGACTGCGCGGTGTGCTGGCCCGACGCCGACGGGCGCTGGGAGAGCGCGCTGTTCGATCGGTCGAGGTGCGGCCAGCAGCAGACGATCGAGGCGGCGACGGATCACGAACTGTTGCATGACGCGGGGGCGTGGGCTTCGGTGGGCCGGATGGACGCGGGGCTCAGCGCCTCGATCTGCAAGGGGCTCGGTGAGGCGGGGATGGCGCATGTGGCGCGATTGCTCCCGCTCCGGGCGCCGTGGGGCCTGGTGGGGGTGATCGCGCTGTCGGGCGATCCGACGGCGCAGGGGTTCGCGGACTCGATGATCGAGCCGCTGGCGTCGGTCTGGGGCGCCTCGCTCGCGTCGGTGCGTCAGCACGAGGGTGCCAAGCGGTTCGGCGAGCAGTTGGCGCAGGCGATGCGCGAGAGCGCTCGGATGCAGGCGTCGCTCATCGAGTCGGAGTCGCTCGTTCGGCTCGGGCGGATGGCGGCGGGGGCCGCTCACGAGATGAACAACCCGCTTGCGGCGATCTCGGGTCGGGCGCAGATTCTGGCGCGTCGACTGGAGGGGACCGAGGGGGGCGAGGCGGCGCGGTCGATCATCGACGCGTCCGAGAAGCTGAGCGACCTGATTCAGGGGTTGCACGTTTTCGCGTGCCCGCCGGAGGTGTACCGCGAGCGGATCGACGCATCGACGCTGGTGGCGCGTGCGGTTCGGATGGCGCGTCGTCGGGCGGAACTGGCGGGGGTGTCGGAGGGAGCGCAAGAGGTGCGCCTGCGGGTGGATCGCGCGGTGCCGCCGCTGTCGGTGGATCCGGATCAGTTGTCGGACGCGATCAGCGAGTTGATCTCGAACGCGCTGCAATCGAACGCGCGCGATCGGATTGAGGTTCGCGTTCATGTTGACCCTTCGGATGACCGACTGATTGTGACGGTGAGCGATGACGGCATCGGGATGACGCCGGAGACGCTCGCCAGTGCCTTTGATCCGTTCTTCTCGGCCCGCGAGGCGGGGCGTGGGACGGGGCTCGGGCTCTCGAAGGCGCGTCGCCTGGTGGAGATGCACGGCGGCGAGTTGACGCTCGAGAGCACGGAGGGCCGGGGCACGGTCGCCCGCGTCAGTCTTGGCGACTGGCGCTGGGAAGCGGAGCGAGACGAGTCGCCCGATCGTGAGGCGGCGTGAACGGCGGGATGAGCGGCGGAGTGAGACGGATGCCCAAGCGGAAGCCAACGAAAGCCGACACCAGCGCCGAGACGATCGCGGGGGAGTTGGCGGGTGCGGGCGCGTCGAACGCGCCGGCGCAGGTGCTTTCGGTGATGGGGTCGGGCAATACGCGGACGAAGGTGACGCGCACGCTGCGCGATGTCCGGATTCGCGTGGACTTTGTCTCGACGCTCGGCGAGGCGCACCGCGCGCTGGACGAGCACGAGTACGATGTGCTGCTGATCGATCTGGACCACACGGGTGCGGACGCGAACGAGATGATCCGTGGGATCGCGGGATCGGGGCGTGCGGTGCGGTGCATCGTCACCTGCCGGCACCCGGACCTGGGCGTCGCGGTGAGCGCGATGCGGAGCGGCGCGAGCGATCTGATCGCGATGCCGATCAACAAGACGGAACTGCAGGAGCGGATTGTCGCGGCGGTGGAGCAGGCGGGGCGCCTGCGTCGCCAGGCGCGGCGCGTGGAGCGGCTCAAGCGCTTGTGCCGGCGGTTGCAGGCGGCGCAGGAGAGCATCTCCGAGCAGGTGGATGTGCTGTACGACGATCTCCCGCTGGTGAAGGCGGAGGAAGAGGTCGCGCCGCCCAAGCCGAAGCAGACGGTCGCCGGCGAGTACGGGAAGATGATTCGGCGTGAGCTGGATGTGGAGTCGCTGCTGCGGACGAGTCTGGAGTATTTGCTGACGAAGACGGGCCCGACGAACGCGGCGATCTTCCTGCCGACGGGCCACGATGATTATTCGCTCGGCGCGTATGTGAACTACGACATGCCGAAGGACACGGTTGATGTGCTGCTCGATCACCTGGCGGATGTTGTTCCGGCGCGGTTCGAGGAGGAGGCATCGATCGTGCGGCTCCGGAGCGACCGCGAGATCGCGGCGGCGCTGGGCGAGGGTCTGGGGTGGCTCTCGGGCACGGAGATGACCGTCTTTACATGCGTGAGCAACGGCGAGACGCTCGCGGTGGCGGCGCTGTTCCGCGATGCGTCCAAGCCCTTCTCGACCGATCTGGATGACATGCTCGATACGCTGCGCTCGTTGTTCGCGGAGCAGCTGGAGCGTGTGATCAACATCCACAACCGCCACATTCCCAAGAGCGAATGGCCCGGCGCGGAGGATGAGAACGAGGGCGGGTACTGGGGCGGGATGGCGGCGTAAGAGAGCGCCCCTCACCCGGCGACTTCGTCGCCACCCTCTCCCTCAAGGGTAGAGGGTGCAAACCACATCCGATCATGTCTCGATCATCAGATCTTCGGAGTCATCGTCGTCATCGCCGAGGTCGATCTCGATGGGGGCGTTGTGTTCGTCGACGAGGAGTGCCGCGGCCTGTTGCGCTTCGCGTTCGCGTTTGTGACGCCCGGAGAGGAGGTCGACGAGTCCGGCGCGCTGTCGTTCGCGGATGATGAGCCGGATGGGGACTTCGTCGAAGGGCACTCGCTCGCGGAGGCGGTTGAGCATGTAGCGCTGGTAATCGTCGGTGAAGAGGTCGGGGTGGTTGACGACGAGGAGGATGGTGGGGGGGGTGATTCGGACCTGGGTGGTGTAGAGGATCTTGACCTTGGTGCCGAGTTTGGATGTGGGGCCGCGTTCGGCGAGGATCTCGCGCATCATGTCGTTCATTTTGGATGTCGTGATGCGCTGCTGTGCCTGCTCGAAGAGTTTGTATGCGGTGCTCATCGCTTCGCGAAGTCCGACGCCCTCGGCGGCGGAGGTGAAGACGATGGGGCAGAAGGACATGCCGGGCAGTTCTTTTTCGATGTATTTCTGGTAGTCCTCGATGGTGACGACCTTGCCCTGTTTGTTCTTGCGTCCGTCGGCGAGGTCCCACTTGGTGACGACGATGACGCAGGGCTTGAACTGATCGAGGACGGCGGCTCCGAGTCGCTTGTCGACGGCGGTGATCTTCTGGGTTGAGTCGATGAGGAGCAGGACGCAGTCGGCGCGGACGATGGCCTGCTGGCAGCGTTCGAAGGCCCAGTGCTCGACGCGGTCGGCGAACTTGGAGCGTTTGCGGACGCCGGCGGTGTCGATGGCGACCATGGAGCGGCCGTCGATCTCGAACTTCACATCGATGGCGTCGCGCGTGGTGCCGGCGATCTCGGAGACGATGCAGCGCGGCTCGCCCGCGAGCGCATTGACGAATGAGGACTTGCCGGCGTTGCGCCGCCCGACGAGGGCGACGCGCATCTCGGGGTCGGGGTCGCGCTGCGTGGCGGTCTCGGGGAGCATCGCGTAGAGCGCATCGAGGAAGTGGCGGCGGTGGAAGTTGTTCTTGGCGCCGAGGAGGAGCGGTTCGCCGAAGCCGAGCGCGGCGGCCTCGTAGGCGTGGGGCTCCCATCGCTCGGAGTCGACTTTATTGGCGACGACCTGCACGGGGATGTTGCGGTTGCCCTTCCCGGTGACGCGCTTGCGGAGGAGTTCGGCGACAGTCTCGTCGAGGGTGGTGATGCCGTCCTGGGAGTCGATGACGAAGAGGATGAGGTCGGCCTGATCGACGGCGGCGGTGATCTGGGCCTCGATCTGGTTGGTGAGGGTGTGGAGGTCCTCGCCGGCGTCATCGAAGCGGGCGTAGTCGGCGGTGTAGACGCCGAAGCCGCCGGTATCGACGACCTCGGCGAGGCGGCGGGGCTCGGTCATGGTGGGTCCGTCGAGTTCGACGACGACGGTGACGCGGTCGCGGGTGACGCCGGGCGTGGGGTCGACGATGGAGACCTTGGCGCGCGCGAGCATGTTGAGGATGGACGACTTGCCGACGTTGGGCCGGCCGACGATGGCGACGCGGGGGAGTGACATGGGCGGTGATGGTAGGCGGGGTGGGGTGGGAAAGCACAGAACACAAAGCACAATGCACAGATGCCCCTCACCTGTCACGCAACGCGTGACATCCTCTCCCCGGAGGGGAGAGGGAGCATCGGTCAGGCGCTGGTGGG
>CALFMQ010000366.1 GCA_937879825.1 uncultured Phycisphaerales bacterium | reverse complement strand
CCACTCGCCGTCGCAGCCGCTGCATCACTCGCCACCCTCACCTTCTTCGGCTGCCACTCGGCCCAGCACGCCGAAGCATCTTCGGTGACGAACGCACCAGCCGTCTCCGACGCCGCCTTCCTCGCGCAGGTCGATGTCGGCGCGGGGCTCTTCGCCAATCGCTGCGCCGGATGCCACGGCGCCGACGGCTCCGGCGGCCGCGCGCCCGCCGTCATCGGCGATGGCACGCTCCCGGCCGCGCCGCGTGAGCGCTCACGGCGCACGCAGCAACTCATCTCCGCCGCCGATCTCAGCACCTACATCGCACAGAACATGCCGCCCAACGCGCGAGCCCGTGCCCAGATCACCCCCGACGACACCCTCGCGCTCGTCGCCTTCCTGCTCTCGAGCCGCGGCGTCATCCATACCGGCGAACTGACTCCCGATAATGTCGACGCTCTGGCCCTCAGCAACTGACCCGCGGCCGGAAATATCGCCGGTTTCAACCTCGTGGCGCGGGTTTCGCTTCGAAACCATTGTCATCCGGAGAGGCCGCACTTATTGTCATCGCTGCGTGGAAGCCCCGATCGGGCGCCGAACCCGTACGACCCTTTGCTAAATCATTGACCGCGACAGCGCGACGAGTATCACAACGATGAAGAATCAACCCAAGACGTGCCGCGCATGCTTCACCGCCGCGGCCTCTCTGCTCCTTGCAAACGCTGCGCTCGCCGCCACCCAGACCTACACCGTCGATCAGGCGCAGAGCCAGCTGAACATTACCGGCGGCAATCTCTCGGTCAGCATCTTCAGCTTCCCGGTCCAGGCGACGGCGCCCGGCTCGCTCACAGCGCCGCTCGCCGGCTTTGTCGACGCCGACCTCATCGAGGGACCGGTCACAACGATTCAGATCCTCGGCACGACACGCATCGATGCCGTCGACCACGACGCGTACCTCCCGGGAGTACTCGCAACACCCACCATTCCGGCGCCGGGCTCATTCGCAGTCAGGTTCAATACTGTTCCGTTCACCGCCATGAATGTCATGGCGGTCACCCGCGGCATGACCCTCACCACCGAGGACGAGGCCCGGGTTGTCACCGCGGGCCAATTCGACGCGGACGGCGAGATCCTTTCCATCGTGAACGGGCTTGCCGACATCAACATGGACCCGTTCGAAGGTGATCTCTCCACGATCCCGCCGACAAAGAATCTCACCTTCGACTCAGCCACACTCACGCAGGCCGACGGCGTGGAGACACTCACCATCCCGATCGCATTCGTTGTTGACCTCTCAACCGACATCGCCCTCATGCACCTCGACTTCGCGGGCACGGTCGTCGCCACGCGGACGCTCGCCCCCGCGTGCCCCGGCGATGTTGCTGGCAACGACAACACCGTCGACATCGACGACCTCAACGCCATCCTCTCCGTCTTCAACACATCCGTCGGCTCCGGCTCACCCCTCGACCTCGCCAACAACGACGGCTTTGTCGACATCGACGACCTCAATGTCATCCTCTCGAACTGGGGAATGATCTGCTGAACGCAGAGGATCATTCACTGCGTCTGTGCGCCGAATAACAGTCCGATCAGCGGCTCGTCACCCGGCTTCAGAAACACATACACATGGTCGCCCGCTTCAAGGAGCGTGTGCCCTCGTGCTGCAAGCAGTTCTTTTCCGCGCACCACCAGAATCGCCGACGACCCCGGCGGGAACGCGATCTCCGACAATCTCGCACCACACACCGCGACCGACGGCACAACGCGATATGCGCGGATCATCCCGTCCAAATGCTGCAGCGAATGAATCTCCAGCGCCGCCGACGGTGCGGGCGGCTCCGAATCACCCATACGCAACCGGCGCGTGAGGGGCACGATGCTCGCGCCGGGAACCAATGCCGACACCACCACCACGAAGAACACAATATGAAAGATGCGCTCCGCGCCTGCGTGCCCTGCCATCACAGGAAAGGTCACCAGGATGATCGGCAGCGCGCCGCGCAACCCCACCCAGCCGATGAATATCACCTCGCGCAATGACCAGCCCATCGGCAGCAGGCATGCGCACGCCGCCAACGGCCGCGCCACAAACGCCAGCGCCAATCCCAGCAGCAATCCCTCTCCCGCAACGGGCACCAACTGCGACGGGAACGCCAAGAGACCCAGCATGAGGAACATCGCCACCTGGCTCATCCACGCCACCGCGTCGTGCACCCGCGCCAATGCCGTCTTGTAAGGCAAAGGCCCGTTGCCCAGCACCACACCCGTCGCGAACACCGCAAGGAAGCCGCTGCCCAGACACATCGTCGCGAACCCGTAGGAACAAAACGCCGCCGCGAGCGTCGCTACCGGATACAGACCCGCTGTCTTGAGCGAAGCGCGCGCCAGCACCCAACGCATCGCGAGTCCCGCCATGACGCCAACACCCGCCCCGATCACCAACTCCATCGGCACGCGCCAGGCCAGCGACCAACCCGCGGAACCGCTCCCACGGAGCACCCCGATCATGGTCACCGTTAACAACACCGCCATCGGATCATTCACGCACGACTCGACCTCCAGCACGCTCCGCACCCGGTCGCGAATCCGTACCGCACCACCCCGCAACACCGCGAACACCGCCGCCGCGTCCGTCGATGAAACAATCGCCCCCACCAGCACCGCCTCGCCCCAGCCAAGCCCGACGGCCCGCCCCGCGAGCGCCATCATCCCCGCCGTTGCCGCCACGCCAACAGTCGCTAGCATTCCCGCCGGTGCCAAACTCCTGCGAATCGACGCGACACGCGTGTTCAACCCACCATCGAACAGAATCAAGATCAGCGCGACCGTCCCCATCCGATACGCGAACGAAAAGTTATCGAACGCGACCTTGCCGATCGCCTCCGACCCGCCAAGCAATCCCAGCACCAGAAACAATAACACCACCGGCACGCCGAAACGGTCCAGCGTGCGCGTCAGCACCACGCTGAAGACCATCAGCGCGCCGAACACGGCCAGAATCAGCGCCGTCGCCGTAGGTTCGACCAATCCGATCACCATCGAGTCATGCTATCGCCCACGGTCAACCCCCGAAGCGCATCAAAAACCCCCGACATCAGCAGGGGGCGTCGACACTCAACAAACACGGGCGAAGGGAGTCGAACCCCTAACCTCCTGATCCGTAGTCAGGTGCTCTATCCAATTGAGCTACGCCCGCAACACCCGCCGATCGATCAGCAGGGGCGGTGAGGATACCCCCCGACACACCGCCCGGCAAGATCAACCAACCCCCGCCCTCAATCATTCCGCTCCCCCCACTTGCCCCACGCCGCCGGATCGGGGATACTCCCCCTCCCGCTCCCGGCCCCGCCTACCATCGGCGGGCACGCACGGTGGGTGCGTCGGCGGCGGGAACCTCGGTAAGTCATTCACCTTTAGCGCCCGGAGCGATCTGTCAGTATGGCCCACTCACTTTCCGCAAAGAAGCGTGTCCGTCAGAACATCAAGGCCCGCGCCCGCAACCGTTGGCGCCTCCGCACGCTCCGCGCCATCCTCAAAGACTTCGACGAGAAGATCCTCCACGCCTCCAACGACGAGGCCAGGCAGGCCTACATCAAGTGCTGCTCCATCCTCGACAAGACCGCGTCCAACGGCGTGATCCACAAGAACACCGCCGCACGCCGCAAGTCGCGCCTCAACAACCGACTCCGCGCCAAGGCCGCCAAGTAACCGCGAGCCCATTTCGATCTTCACCAGCGCCCGGCCAACCGCCGGGCGTTGTTCGTTTTGCACAACCCCTGCGCACCGACTCCACTCCCGATACCCTCTAGAGCATGTCGCAACGGGCGCGAGGCGTAGCGCGATCTGGACTCTCCTCGGGCAACGCCCCGAAACTCGGTCGCCCGCGCACCAACTACTGGACACTCTCCACCCGACCCCTGCACATCCTCTGCTTCCTCCTCCCGCTCGTGCTCATCTACGAGATCGGGTCCGCCGTCCACTTCGCCGGCTCAGCGCCGGGCGAGCACGAAACCATCGTCGCCTACCGCCTCATCTACGACATCTTCGGCCTCTTCGGCGTCTCAGGCCTCTACCTCCCCGGCTTTCTTATCGTCGCCGTCCTGCTCATCTGGCACCTGCTCACCCGCGACACATGGCAGGTCCACGCGGGCGTCATCGCCGGCATGACCGTCGAAGCCATCCTCTGGACGCTCCCACTCCTCGTCGTGGGTCAGATCGCCAATCGGCTCGTCACCGGAAGCCCCGCCCCACCACCCGAAGCCGCAGTCCTCGCCGCAGAACTCAGCGCGCAGCCGTGGACCGCGCGCGCCATCCTCGCCATCGGCGCAGGCGTCTACGAAGAACTCGTCTTCCGCATGGTCCTCATCGCCGCCGTCCATCTCCTCGTCGTCGATCTCATGGGATCACGCGAGTTCGCGGGGCGCGCCATCGCCATCGGGGCCGCGGCACTCGCGTTCGCGCTCTACCACGATGTCCGCGCCACCGGCGGCGGCATCGACGGATGGCGCCTCATCTTCTACTTCTCCGCGGGCGTCTTTTTCGGCGGGCTCTATGTCTGGCGCGGCTTCGGCATCGTCGTCGCAACCCACGCGCTCTACGACCTCGCCGTCCTCGTCCTGCTCCGACCTCCGGCGTCCTGACCCGCCCTACACTACGGGTCTATGGCCAGCAGACAGAAATCCCAAGCCCTCGAGATCGTCGAGCCCATCGGCCTGCGCGTCCTCATCCGCAAGGACGAAGACCGCAAGCAGACCAAGTCCGGCCTCCACCTCCCCGACAAGATCGAGATCCCCACCCTCACCGGGCGCATCGTCTCCATCTCCGCGCAGGTCAGCAACGACGCCGACTATCCCATCAAGCAATACGACCGCATCCTCTTCAACCCCAAGCACGGCATCCCTGTCGACTTCGAGGGCGACAACCGCCTCTTCGTTATCCCCATCGAAGATGTCGTCGCCGTGTTCCGGCGCGAAACCTCAGACACGCCCAACGACTGAACCCCCATGCACGATGCGCTCGAGATGCCCGATCCCCTCGTGCTCGACGCCCCCGCGCGCGTCGCCATCCGTCCGCCCGGCTCCAAGAGCATCACCAACCGCGTCCTGCTCCTCGCCGCCCTCTCCCGCGGCACATCCATCATTCACAACGCGCTCACCGACGCCGATGATGCGCAGCGCATGCTCACCGCCATCGACGCCCTCGGCGCGCGCGCTACGCAAGCGCCCGACGGCTCCCTCCACATCAAAGGCGTCGCGGGCCGCTGGAAACAACCCAAGGCACCCGCGCGATTGAACCTCGGAAACGCCGGCACCGCGACACGCTTCCTCACCGCCGTCGCCCTCCTCACCGATCCCGACCGCCCGCCCCTCACCATCGACGGCAACGAGCGCATGCGCCAGCGCCCTATCGGCGAACTCGTCGACGCCCTCCGCTCCATCGGCGCGCGCATCGACTACCAGC
>CALFMQ010000365.1 GCA_937879825.1 uncultured Phycisphaerales bacterium | reverse complement strand
GTCCCCCCCACCATCTCGCCCGTGAACCAGATCGGAGCCGCCCCCGCGCCCTGATCGCCGCCGCCGCCTACGACCATCGCGCCGCGCGCGATCGACGCGACCGCAAGCACCGCGCACATCATCCAGACAACAAGCCGGCTCATGCCCCGTCCCGCTCGCCGAGGTCCGAGTCGCCAACCCGATCTATATCAACAATCTCGAGCGGCCCCAGCGCATCGGCCAGCCCATCAAAGTCGAACACGCTCCCCCGCAGTTTCCCCTTCCCGTCGCTCACCGTGTCATCAATCTGGATATTCATCGACGCGCCCGTCGGCTTGTAGGTCAACAACGAACGCTTGGCGATCCGCGGCCCCAGCGCCGTGCCCTCTTTCTCAACGCGGATGTAATCCGACAACTCGCTCTCGAGAATCACCCGCCTCCCGACCTTTAATCGGACAGCGCGCGGCTCAAAGTTCGTCGCATCCAACTTGTAGAACCACCGCGCCTCGGTCCCATCCTCCGACGCCCCCGCGAGAATGCTCACGACGATGTCGCCGTCCCGATACCGGTACACAATCGCCTCGGCGTCCGCCGCCATCGGAACAACGCCGAGCAAACGCATCATCTCGTTCGGATACACCGGCAGGCCGATCGCGCTCGCCTTCTCGGGCGTCAACTCCGAATACCTCCCCACATAGGCCACTTTCTCGTCGATCCGCTGGATGAGCCAGTACCGCTCCCGGTCGCCGCCAACCCACAGAAGGATCTCCCCCAACTTCCCGACGCTCAGCGCAAACCGATCCGGCTGCACCATCTGCAGATGCCCCTCGCCCTGCTCCGAGCGTTCCTTGCCGTCCTGGTCCTCGAATCTGAACGCCGCCGAGCACCGCGCCCACACCCGATCGAGCATCGCGGCCCGCTCGTTGTACCGCGCCGCGACCTCCGCATAACTCGGCACGCCGGACTGATCGACGCCGCCGCCATCCACCGGCGCATCGGTGAACTCCCCGCCACCCTTGCACGCGCACAACACAACACACGCAACGACGCACAAGGCTGCCGTCACCCGGCGCCGCGCGATCATTCTTCGACCTTCATCAGTCGCCCGAGACGCTCGCTCACCTCCGCAAGTGTCTGCGCATCCAGCGCCGGGTCAGCGACCTCGAGCACCGGCGCATCGGGCCCCTCTGACTTCACGCGAACAAGCAATGCGCCGGGCTTCCCGCTCTCGCCTTGCCGCGAGCCGACCATCTCGAGCTGCCGCTTCCGCACCAGCGCCAGCGCCAGCACATACCGGAACGCCGCCTGCTTCGAGTCCCCGCCGCCGCCTTCACCCCCACCGAGTTCCTCGAACAAGCCCAACATCGACTCCATATCGAGCGTCGGCCCGCTCGCTGCCTTCTCCCGCACAGTCGTCCGCCAATGCGCAAACAGCCGCTCCGGCCGCGCCCCAGACTCCCACGCGCCCGCCGAGTAGTCGAGCCGGTCCAATCCCTCGTCCGCTTCGTGCTCGACAAGCGCCACGACAATCGGATCGCCCGGCTTGAGCGCCCCGCCCGTCGCCGCGCACCGATCGCTCCGCCGTCCCAGTTCGTATTTGGCACCCGAAATCTGCGTCATCAACGCAAGTGTACACGCCCGCTACGCCCGCTTCCCCGTTGCGGTCACGACGCCTCGAAGAACCGGCGCGATGTCCCCCCGCTCCCGATGGGCACCTCAAGTTTCGCGCAGCAGCGCGGGCAGTGCCCCTCGTACCGCGAGCCCGAATCATTCTTATAGAGACGCCCGTACGAGTGGCAACACCGAAAGAACACGCCGAGCCACCGCCGCCCCCCCGCTCCGCTCGATTGCTCGCGCGAAGGCGCACCCCCATCCGCAGATTGCACCACCCGCCCGCCGATCTCCGCGATGTCCCGTCGGTCTTTCATGCCGGAGAATCATCGGCCGGTTTCCCGCCCGCACTTCATCTCGATGCCGCCGTCTAGCCGTTGCACGCCCGCTCGATCCGCCCCACCAGCTCCGAGCAGGTGAACAACATCTCCTCCGCCTCCCCCAGCGGATCGCCCGAGAGCCCGACCTCGCGCCACAGCCCCATATTGATCGCCACATT
Source organism: uncultured Phycisphaerales bacterium (assembly GCA_937879825.1). GTDB lineage: Bacteria > Planctomycetota > Phycisphaerae > Phycisphaerales > UBA1924 > JACKHC01. The sequence goes on along the minus strand of CALFMQ010000365.1, from coordinate 2,714 downwards.
CCAGCGCGAGGCCCGAGCCGTCGCCTCCGTCAGAACCGCCGCGATCGCCAGATCGCTCCGCAGGTGCGGGTTCGTGATCTCCGGCAACCGGTCCATCAGCCGCAGCAAGTCCGCGCACGCCGCGATCAATGCGAGCGGAATCCGCGTCGCCGCCTCCGCCGCCGCCGCCATCTCCCGCTCCCGCCGCGGATCACCCGCTTCCAGGCGCATCAACTCGTTCACCAGCGCATACGCCTGCGCGTCCTCCGCAGCCAGTTCCAGCATCATCGCCCGCCCGTGCGTCAAGGTCCGCGCCGCGTCCTCCAACTCCTCCTGGTGCGCCGCGAGCGACTTCTTCCCCACCGAATACGAAACCACCATGCCCCCCAGCGCCGCCGCCAGCGCGCCCACCGCGCCCGTCACCGCGCCGCCCCCCGGCACCGGCGTCTTGGCAGCCGTCGCATCCAGCAACGCACCGAACTTCATCTCTTCAAGGTTCATCCCGCGATGCTACGCGAACCGGCGCGTCAAAGCCCGCCCTGCGTCTGCCACACCTCGAGCCAGTTCGAGATCGGCAGGTGCGTGTACCCGCTCGTCTCCTGCACCTCCCCCTCCGGGACCGCCAGCCCCGTGTCGGCGTGCATATCCGCGAACAGCAGGTTCGCCTTCACCGTGCCCCCGCGCACCCAGCGCTGCTCCCGATCGCCCCCATCGTCGTAGTTGTAGATCGGATGCGTCCCCAGCACCCACGTCTTCACAGGATTGGCGATGTCCGGCATCACGCCGCCCGACCGCGGAATAAGCGTCGGAATCTCCGATCCCGGGTCCGAGTCCAGCGCATGGTCGTTCAGCGTATACGACGAGCCCAGCAGGTCATAACTGCTCGTCGTATCGAACCCGAAACTCTTAAGCGTCGGGTCCGTCAGCCCCTTGTCATTCGGATCATCGAAGATCCGCATCTCAAACTCACGCGCCTGCGGATCATCATCAGCCGGCGTCCAATCCTCGAACACATACGAGTTCAGCGGCCGGCCCCGCGCCCCCACCTGGTCGATCCCGTAGAACGGCACCGTCCCCAGTTTCCCCCCAAAGAGCGCCCCGATGTTCACCCCGTTCGACCCCTGCGCCGGCGCACCCGTCGCCGGGTCCACCCGTTTCTGCGGCAACCGCAACGGGTAATCCCCGATGTACATCGTCAGCCCCACCCCCAACTGCCGCAGGTTCGACCCGCTCGCCACCTGCCGAGCCGACTCCCGCGCCGCCCCCACCGCCGGCAAGAGCAGCCCGATCAACAGCGCGATGATCGCCACCACCACCAGCAACTCGATCAGCGTGAACCCGGAAGTGAGTCGTCTCATGACATAGTTGTATCGGCTTCCAAGGGTCGGGTGCCACTGCTTGTTCGTGAAGCGACAAGCAGTGCGTCCTCCCCCGATGCCCATTGAGGGGGCGGGGGAGGTGCCGAGCAAAGCGAGGCGGTGGGGGTGGCCGCAAACAACTTTTGTATCCCCGGAGCCGTTACGAAAAACCCCGCCTGAGGGCGGGGTTTGAGCAGTGGGCGCGGCTGGATTCGAACCAGCGAAGGCATTGCCATCAGATTTACAGTCTGACCCGTTTGTCCACTTCGGTACACGCCCGCAACACCGGTCGCCCGGCCTTTGGGGGCAGAAATGTAGCCCCAGTCGCCATCCCCGGCAATCCCGACCCCATCCTCGCCCCCAGAAAGCCGCCGGCCGGACTTGAACCGGCAACCTCGAGATTACAAATCACGCGCTCTACCAATTGAGCTACGGCGGCAGGGTCAACGCAGTCTAGCGACCACGCACGACGCTCGTCGCCAGAACGGCCCTTCCAACTCCTATCCTCCCCGCATGCAATGGCCCAACCCTCAAGGCAAGGTCGTCATCGCGGGCGGCTCCGGGTTCCTCGGCTCATCCCTCGCGCACCACCTCCACGCCAAGGGCTGCGAGGTCGTCGTCCTCTCCCGCCGCGCATCCGGCCCCGCCCCCGCGCGCTTCGCCCAGTGGGATGCGCGCACGCTCGATGACTGGCATCACGAACTCGATAACGCATCCGCCCTCGTCAACCTCACCGGGCGCACCGTCGACTGCGTCAAAACCCCCGCGCACAAAGACGAAATCCTCCGCTCCCGCGTCGACTCCACAACGGTCCTGGGCCGGGCCCTCCGCGCCATCGACAACCCGCCCCCCGTCTGGGTCCAGATGAGCACCGCACACATCTATGGTGATCCCCCCACCACCGTTTGCGACGAGTCCTCGCCCATCGGCGAGGGCTTCGCGCCGACCGTCGGCACCGCGTGGGAAGCCGCCTTCAACGACGCGATCCTCGACAACATCCGCCCCGTCATCCTCCGCACAACCTTCGTCCTCGGACGCTGCGGCGGCGCGCTCACCCGCCTCCGCACACTCGCCCGCTTCGGGCTCGGCGGCAAGATCGGCCACGGCAAACAGGGCATCTCGTGGATCCACGAGGCCGACATGAACCGCATCTTCGAGCGCGCCATCGCCGACCACACCATGCGCGGCACCTACATCGCCACCGCCCCCAACCCCGTCTCCAATGCACAGTTCATGCGCGCACTCCGCAGGGCGCTACGCATGCCCATCGGCCTGCCCGCCCCCGCGTTCATGGTCAAACTCGGGGCGCCGCTCCTGCTCCGCACCGACCCCGAACTCGCGATCTTCGGGCGCTACTGCGTGCCCGCCCGCCTGAAA
>CALFMQ010000364.1 GCA_937879825.1 uncultured Phycisphaerales bacterium | reverse complement strand
CGGCGACTGATCGATCGACCCGGAAATATTCGTCGCGACAACTCCCGATCGGCAAACACAAGGATCATGGCCAGCGATCTACTTTTCGATACCGACGCAATCGACCTCGGTGCGCTGACGCTCGACCGCAAAGCGCTCGAACGGTGGCTCCCCCACCGGGGTCAGATGTTGCTTCTTGACGGGCTCGTCTGGCGCGACGACGACTTCAACCGAGGCATCGCTGTCAAACACGTTCGCGACGATGAGTTCTGGTGCGCCGGGCATATCCCCGACTACCCGCTCATGCCGGGCGTCCTGATGATCGAGGCCGGAGCGCAACTCTCCTCGGTCCTGTATTACATGCGCTCCGGCAAGGAGTGGTTCGCCGGCTTCACGAGGATCGAGAACACCGTATTCCGGGGCCAGGTGCGCCCCGGTGACGACCTCTACATCCTTTGCCTGGGGCTCAAATACAACCCCAAGCGCTTCGTGACGCAGATCCAGGGCGTCGTCAACAACGAGATCGTGTTCGACTCCACCATCACCGGCATGGCCTTCCCGAATGTCCTGCCGGGCGTCTCCGTGGTCGCGGGCAACCGAAAGACCACCGAGGCCGCCCCGCGTTCCTGATCAACTCCGAGTCCCGACTCCGGGCACGGTCTCTGCGCGCACCACGCGAGCCCGATACGCTCGTAGCACCGTGCGCGCCCCCTCCCTTCCCATCACGATCGATTTCGATCCCGCGTCCCCCCCGGACTTCACATCCATCCCCAACACGCGCGGCGTCGCGATCTTCGAGTCCGCTGATCATCGCCCGGTCCTGATCGTCTCCGCCGCGCGCCTCCGCGACGCCGTCCTCCGGCGGCTCGAACCACCACGCGACGGCGAACCCAGCACCCGCCGCGCCGACCTCAGGCCGATCGTCAAACATGTCCGCGCCGCGCCCGTCGGTTCCACCTTCGAGGGCGATCTCCTCTTCCTCCGACTCGCTCACGACGCGATGCCCGAGACGTTCCGCGCCGTGATGGACCGCAAACGCGGCTGGTTCCTCCACATCGACCCCGACGCGGACTTCCCGAAGTTCACCGTGATCCCCACCAGCGCGATGCCCGCGTCACTCCCTCCCGGCGGCCATCTGCTCGGACCGGTCGCAGACAAACACGCCGCCCAGCGCCTCAATCAGACCCTCGAAGACATCTTCGATCTCTGCCGGTTCCATCACATCCTCGTCAAGTCGCCCAACGCCACGGCCTGCGCCTACAAGGAACTCGGAAAGTGCCCGGCCCCCTGCGACGGATCAGAGCCGCTCGACTCCTACCGCTCCCGCGTCCACGCCGCCATCGAGTTCATGCGCGATCCCGAGACGCTCCTCACGAGTATCAACTCACAGATGCAAACAGCGGCGGAAGCCACCGATTTCGAACGCGCCTCGGCGCTCAAGTCGCGCCTCGAAACCGCGCAGTCCATCACACACCACCGCATGCGCCACGCGATCGGCGACTCCCGCTCCGGGTGGTGCGTGATGACGACCTCGATCCAGCCGCAGTCGGTGCGGCACTTCGTGATCGGGCCGCGCGGGTTCCGTGAGCCCGAGTCGCGCGATCCCGATGCGCTCGCTCACGCGTCCCGGGAAGTCTCCGGTGAGTCGCCCGATACGGAACTCCACGCCGCGATCGTCGGCCTCGTCTGCGACGCCCTGTACCGCGCGCCCCGCCGCAACGAGCGCATCATCCCGCTCGGCGCGCCCGATTGGCACCAGCGGATCAGCGCCGGTGAGCAGACTTTGAGCCAATCGACGCCGCCCACAAACGACGATCCGGACGACTTCGAAGCCGAGTTCACCGCGGAGCCGATGGAGTAAGCATGCAACCGCTCGTCTTCCAACCCATGCTCAAGCCCAAAGTCTGGGGAGGCGACCGCCTCCGTCACTGGGGCAAGCCCGTCGCTCAGGGCGCGCACATCGGCGAGTCATGGGAAATCGCCGACCTCGCATCAACAAGTTCCGACGGCGCGGGCGGCGACGCCGCACGCTCCATTATCGCCAACCCGCCCCACGCCGGCGCATCGCTCCACGATCTCATCCGCGACCATCGCGATGCGATCATGGGCGACATCAAGGGCGAGTCGTTCCCGCTGCTCATCAAGTTCCTCGACGCCCGCGAGAACCTCTCCGTGCAGGTCCACCCGAGCGCGGCATACGCCGACGCCCACACCGATGCGCACCTCAAGTTCGAGTCGTGGTTCATCCTCGACGCCGAACACGGCGCGGTGATCTACAAGGGCATCCGCAAGGGCATCACGAAATCGCAGTTCGCCGAACACATCCGTGATGGCACCGTCGTCGGGGACCTCATCGCCATCCCGGCCCGCCCCGGAGACTGCCATCACCTCCCCTCCGGCACCGTGCACGCCCTCGGCGCGGGCGTGCTCGTCGCCGAGGTCCAGACGCCCTCCGACACCACCTTCCGGGTCTTCGATTGGGGACGCTCCGATCGCACGCTCCACATCAACCAGGCCCTCGAGTGCGCCATCATGGCGCCCACGGACCCGCGTGACATCCGCCGACCCGGCGACGCACCCACGACCGCCCTCGGCGGCACGGCGTACTACAACCTCACCCACCACCGCATCGCCGCCCGCGAGCCGCGCACGCTCAGCGCTCCTTCGAACGCACCCCGGGTCTGGATGATGCTCGCGGGCAGCGCCACGATCGAGTCCGCCAACAACGCATTCAATCCGGTCCCCATCGCCCGCGGCACCACAGCCCTGATCCCCGCATGCATCAGCGCCGCGCGCATCAACGCTCACGAGAACACCGTCATCCTCGAAGCGATTCCTCTATGACGCCACTTCGCATCCTCCCCCGATTCTTATCGGGGGAGGTGCCGAGCGCAGCGAGGCGAAGGGGGATTTCCTACACCCGCAGCGCGTCCGCCACTTTCTTCAGCGCCTCGCACACCCCCGCGACCTGCCCGTCCGACAGGTTGTGGTGAATCGGCACGCAGAACAGTGTCCCCGCCAACCGATCGCACACCGCCAGGTGCTCCATGCCGGGACGATCGAAGAACGGCTGGCGCGTCA
>CALFMQ010000363.1 GCA_937879825.1 uncultured Phycisphaerales bacterium | reverse complement strand
CCAACCCAACCGACCCGCCTCCCCGAGGGCGATGCCTCGCTCTACCTCCATCCGCAGACGCTCGCGCGCCTCGGCACCTTCGAACTCCGCGCCAAAATGGTTGTGGAGGGAGTCATGAGCGGAATGCACCGCTCCCCCTACCACGGTTTCTCGGTCGAGTTCGCCCAGCACCGCCCGTATGTCTCGGGCGATGACCTCCGCCACCTCGACTGGAAAGTCTTCGGGCGCACCGACAAGCTCTACCTCAAGCAGTATGAACAGGAGACCTCGCTCGATCTCGTCCTGCTCGTCGATGCGTCGGGGTCGATGTCGTTCGGATCACGGACCTTCGCCGACGCCTCGGGCGTCGGGCGCAAGGAGAGCCCCGACGGGCGCCTCCACTGGAGCAAGTTCGACCACGCCACCGCCACCGCCGCCGCCTTGGGGTATATGGCGCTCCGCCAGGGCGATCGCGTCGGGCTGGGCGTCTTCGCCGATCACCTGCGCATCGCGCTGGAGCGCTCCGGTGCGCAGGGCCATTGGCGCCGCATCGTCGGCGCACTGTCGACGCACACGGTGGACAAGCCGACGGATATCGGGCGCGTCGTCGATGAAGTCCTCGCGAAACTGAACAACCGGTGCCTGCTGGTCATCATCTCCGATCTCTTCGCGGATCCCGCGCAGATCCGCACGGCCCTCGCCCGCATCCGCCACAAGCGCCACGACGCGATTCTCTTCCAGATCGTCGACCGGCGCGAGCGGTTCTTTGATATCAACGATGCCGCCCCCTTCGAGGGGCTCGAGGGCGAGGGGCGCATCCGCCTCGACCCGCGCGCGATCCGCACCGCCTACCGACAGGCGTTCGAGGATCACTTGGACAAGATCGAGAAGATCACGCGCAGCTTCGGATTCGATTACCAGCTCGTGAACACGCACGAATGGCTCGGGCCCCACCTGGCCGCCTTCGTCGCCCGCCGCAACGCCGTCCTCAAGCGACTCAAGAGCGGGTGACCACGCCATGACGTTCATGCACACCATCCTGGCGGCCGGCGCAGCCCTGAGCATCGCGATCCCGATTCTCATCCACCTCCTGCTGCGCCGCCGGCGCAAGCCGATCATGTGGGGCGCGATGCGCTTCCTGCTCGAGGTCTACAAGAAACAGAGCCGCAAACTCAAACTCCAGCAGTTCCTGCTCCTGCTGACACGCTGCCTCGTCATCGGCCTCGCCGGCTTCGCGATCGCCAGGCCGCTCCTGTCCGGCGCGGGCATCACCCGCGGCGGCGGCCGCCTCGTCGTCTTCGTCATCGACGACTCGCTCGCCTCGTCGGCCCGGGACGCCTCCGGCGCGATGGCCTTGGAGTCATTCAAAGCGCAAGCGCGTCAGGTCATCAGCGCGATGGGCGCGGAAGACTCCGCGGCCCTCATCACGCTCGCCTCGCCCGCGCGCGCCATCATCTCCCCCCCATCAACAGACCTCGCCGCGGTGCGCGGCCTGATCGAGGACCTCGAACCGACCGACGCGGGCGCGGACTTCCCCGGCGCGATGACACTCGCGAGCGAGACCATCACACGCGCCACCGAGGAGTCCAACGCGCCCGCGACCGTCGTGGTGCTCAGCGGGTTCACCGAAGGATCCGCCGCGCTGGCGCGACCGCTCCCGCCTTCGCTGGGCGATCTGGACGGGGTACGCCTCATCGCGTCGGAGCCGAGCGCCGAGCCGTCGGACAACGTGCGTATTGTTTCGATCGAGCCGCTGCGCTCGGTGCTGCTCACGCGCGGGAGCAACCCGGCCGCGGGCGGCGATGTCCAGGCCACGGTAACGCTCGAGCGATCGGGACAGGGCGTCCGCCAGAGCGCCGTCACCACCGTGCGCGTCAATGTCGCCTCCGGTGCCGATGCGCCCACCGGCCAACCCGTCAGCGCCACCGCGCGATGGGCCCCCGGCGAGACGCGCACCAGCATCGTCGTACGCGGGCTCACCGCCCCGGGCGATGATGCGCTCTCGGCGGGCGGCGTCATCATCGCCGAGATCGATCGAGACACCATCGCGGGCGACAACGAGTTCCGCAGGCCCGTGGGTGTCCGTGATGTGCTGCGCGTCGGCATTGTCGCCCAGCGCCGATTCGGCCGCGGACCCGGCATCGCGCAGCTCCAGCCGGGCGACTGGCTTCGGCTGGCGCTCCAGCCCTCCGATGATGCGCCGATCGAAATCTCCGACATCGACCCCTCGACGATCGACGCGAGCGTTCTCGGCGCGCTCGACGCGGTCTTCGTCCCCGCGCCCGATCTCGTACGCGACGACGGCTGGGATCGCCTGGCCCGATTCGCCGAGCGGGGCGGCATGGTCGTCGTCTCGCCGCCCCCCGACGCGACCGTTCATCTCTGGACCGACGCGTTCGTCGGCGCGTTCGATCTGGACTGGCGGCTCGTGCGCGAGCCGATCGCGGCGCAGTCCCTCACCCTCTCGGGCGAGACCGACGGCGGCACGAACGCCGACGGCGTCTTGTCGATGCTCCGCTCGGAGATCGAGGACCTGGCGCGGCCGGTCAGCGTCGAGAAGTGGCTCCCCTTCGAGGAAGAGCCCGCGGGCGTCGAGGTGCTGCTCTCGACGAACGACAACCGCGCCTGGATGGTCGCATCCCGCGCCGGCGCCAAGAGCAGCGACGCACCGACCGGATCGGGCCGCGGCCTCATCGTCTACCTCGCGTCCGCGCCCTCGTTGTCGTGGACCGAACTGCCCGCATCGCCGCTTATGGTCCCGCTCGTGCAAGAACTCGTGCGCCAGGGCGTGGGGATCGCGGGCGGGAGCGCAACCGCCGTGGCGGGGCGTACGATGATCGTTCCCGCGGGCGCGATCGAACTCATGGGCCCCCAAGGATCATTGAGCATCGGGTCGGGCGGCACCGGCAACACCGTCCCGCCCGTGCGCGAGCGCAGCCTCTGGCGCGCGATGGACCGTTCGGGGCGCACCATCGGCGTCGTCGCGGTCAACGCGGACCCGGAAGCCGGCAACACCAACACCCAACCCGAGGAGTCGGTCCAGCAATGGCTCGCCGGTTCACTCGGCGGTCAGGGCGATGAAGCGTCCGCGGCCATCGCCAGCGGATCGATGTCCTGGCTCGACGCGAACGACGCCGGAGCATCCCTGCGCGTCGCAGACGAGGGTTCGCCCGTTTCCTTCCCGATGCTCGTCGCCGCGCTCATCCTCGCGCTGGCTGAAGTCGTCATGGCGCGTTGGTTCAGCCACGCGACGCGCGATAAATCCGCGATGGCCGCCATCCCCGCCATGATCGGCGGGGGGAGTGGGGGGAGTGGGGGGGGCGGATCATGAGCGATCTGATTCGCCGGCTGCTCGGGCTCGACTCCTTCTCATGGGGCGACGCGAATGTGTCGTTCGGCTTCGAGCGCGCTTTCCCCGCGTGGCTGTGGATGGGGCTGATCGTCGCGGCGGGCGTCTACGCCGCCTGGAGTTACCGCCGGATCATCGGCCCGCGATGGGCGCGCATCGGCCTGGCCACCCTGCGCTGGATGCTCGTCGTTTTGCTGATGGTGCTCGTCTCCGGCCCCAGACTCGTCGAGCAGAGTGAGTCGGTCGAGAAGGACTGGGTTGTTGTCATGCTCGACCGTTCGGCGTCCATGACCATCCGCGATGTCGAGCAGGGCGCCGCCCAGCGCGAGTCGCGCGAAGAGCAACTGCGCGCGGCCCTGGGCGCAACACGATCCATGTGGGAGGAACTCGCCGCCGATCGCACGCTCGTCTGGCTCGGATTCGACTCGGGCGCGTACGACCTCCCGACCGGCGACAGCGGCACCGTCCGCGCGATGACCGATCCGGAAGGGCGCACCACCTCCATCGCCGGCGCGCTCGATCAGGCGCTCACCCGCTCCGCGGCACGCCCCGTCTCCGCGTTCGTCGTCATCTCCGACGGGCGCGCCACGCACGAACCGCCCCGCGCACTGGTCCAGCGCCTCCAGGCCGCGCGCATCCCCGTGCACACGGTCGCGCTGGGCAGCGAGCAGACAATCGGCGATGTCGGCCTGGTCTCCATCGAAGCGCCGCCCCTGGCGTTCGTCGGCGACATCACACCCGTGATCGCCAATGTCGAACGCCTCGGCGCTACCGGCGCACCGTCGGCCACCATCCGCCTCATCGAGCGCGCCACCGGGCTCACCCTCGATGAGCGCCGCGTCACCTTCGCCGAGGGCGAGACTCGCGCCCGCGCAGCGCTCTCTGTCAGGGCCGACGCAGCCAAGGTCGCCGAATGGGATGTGGTGGTCGTCCCCGATGCGCCGGACCTCATCGATCAGAACAACACAAGGCAGGTCTCCGTCGAAATGGTCGACCGCCCGCTCCGCGTGCTCTATGTCGATGGGTACCCACGCTGGGAGCAGCGGTATGTCAAGAACCTGCTCATCCGCGAGGGCTCCATCAAGAGTTCCAACCTCTTGCTCGCACCGGACCGGCGCTACACGCAGGAGGGCGATGTCATCGTCGCCGCGCTCCCCGACTCACCCGAGGGCTGGGCCGAGTACGACGTTGTGATTCTGGGCGATGTCCGCCCGGATGTCTTCACGATCGAGCAACTGACGCAGCTGCGCGAGCATGTCGCGATCCGCGGCGCGGGGCTGATTTTCATCGCCGGCGAGGGCGCCATGCCCGGCGACTGGTTGAACACACCGCTCGCCGATCTGCTCCCGATGTCCGCGCAGGCGATCGCAACCGGCGCTGGCGAGCGCGAGGGCGTGATCGTGCGCCCGACTCCCGTCGCCGACCGTCTCGGCGTGCTGCGCCTCGGGGCGTCCACGGATGACCCGTGGCCCGCGGCGCTCACCGACCCTTCGATGGGTTGGTCGCTCCTGCGCTGGGTGCAGCGCATCGACACCGCGCAGCTCAAACCCACAGCACAGATCCTCGCCGAGGGAACACTCGCCGGAGGCGATCCGGTCGGACCGGTCGTTCTGGCGATGCGCTACGGCGCCGGGCGATCGCTCTATGTCGCCACCGACGAGACCTGGCGCTGGCGCTACGGGCAGGGCGAAGTACTCCCCGAACGCTTCTGGCTCCAGATGGTCCGCATGCTGGGGCGCGGCTCTCTTTCCCGCGCCGGGCGGGCCGCGATCCTCGAAGTGACGCCCTCCCGCGCCACCACCAGCGCGCCGGTCCGCATCAGCGTCGAACTCGTCGATCAGTCCATCATCGACATGGGCCTGCCGTCCGTGGCCGTGCGCATCGGGCGCAAGGGCGATGAAGCCGAGACCGAACTCACGCTCAAGCCCGAGAGTCTCCGCACCGGCGCATCCAGCGGCGGCGGGAGCCGCATCTACTCCACAACATGGATCCCGCCCGAGCCGGGCGAGTGGGTGGTCCGCGTTACCGAGTCCGACCTGGCGCTCTCGGAACTGCACGAAACCGTCGAGGTGTTCTTCCCCGACGACGAACTCCGCACGCCCGAGACGGATCACCCCCTCTTGGCGCGTCTGAGTGATGAAACGGGCGGCGTCGCGTTCACGCCGGCATCCTTGAGCGGGTTGCCCGAGAACCTCCGGAGCCGCGAACGCGTCACCCTCCGGGAGCGCTACGAGACGCTCTGGGACTCGCCGCTGGCTCTGATTCTGCTGATTTCGCTGCTGACGGTGGAATGGGTGGGGCGTAGAGTCATCCGATTGCTGTAGGAGCGATCGCGGGGCGACGGGGGCAAGACCGGGCGGGTGTCGACCCGATGAAGGATCAAGGCCATGCCCAACCACCCCACCACCCCCGACGACCCCTCACAATCACCGAGCGCCCGCCCGACGAACCCCTCGTCCATCGGTGCGGTACAAAGAGGCATGCCCGGTCCCATCAACCAATCCGGCTCAAGCGACGGGCTGAAACAGGTCCGGCGCGAACTCCAGCACGCGCGCGACGCCGCCCGCCGGACACTCATCCTCCATCGCGTCTTCGAGATCATCGCGGTGGTGCTCGTTGCGGGGCTGCTCCTCGCGCTCGCCGACTACTTCCTTCGGCTCCCGCGCCCCGTGCGCATCTTTAACTGGCTCGCGGGCGCGGCCCTGATCGGCGGCGCCTGGTGGAAGTGGGGCCGCCGTGCCTGGCAGTTCAATCCGCCGCTGACCGACGTCGCGACCCGCATCGAGCGCGCCCGCCCGGAAATCCGGGGCCTGCTCGCCAGCGCGGTCGATTTCGACGAATCCAAGCACTCCGGCGACTCGGCGATGACCCGCGCGCTCGAGGCGCAGGTTGTTTCCCGCGCCTCGGGATCGTGGCGCCGCGAGTTCTCCTCGCAGATCGTCAACCCACGCCAGATGCGCAAGGCCGGCGTCTGGATGCTCGGCGCACTCGCGCTGGCCCTTGTCGCACTGCCCTTCTCGCCGAAGTTGTGGTCGATCGGTGCCGGGCGCGTCGCGTTCCCGTTCGCCGATACGTCGTGGCCCAAGCGCACCGAGATCATCGACCTGACCGCCGCGACCGTTCACCCCACGGGCGAAGCGCTCCCCATGCAGGCGTCGCTGGCGCGCTCCGCGTGGTCGCCGTCTTCAACGCAGGTCGCGGTGCGATACCGCCTCATCACGGACGGCTCGCGCACATCCGAGCGCCGCGAACTCCTGACGTGGCAAAGAACCCGCGCCGGCGACGATCAGAGCGAGGGCGAACTCTTCGAGCGCCTCATCGAGCCGATGGCCGACGAGATCGAATACCGATTCGAAACGATCGACGACACCACCGAGTGGCGCAGAATCGCGCTCGTCGAGCGCCCGACGGTCATCGCCGCGACCGCCACCATCACACCCCCCCAGTACGCCTCGGCGATCTCGGGCACCGACGCATCACCCAGCGGCGAGATCGAACTCGGGCCCGGGACCGATGAGCGCGCCGTCGCGCCGCCATCACTCATCGGCTCGCGCGTCCGGATGCGCATCGACCTCAACAAACCCGTCGAGCCGGGCGAAGGCCTCGCGGCCACGCTCGCAGAAATCGGCGCAACGATCGAGCGATCGGGCAATCAATGGAGCATCGACTGGACACTCGATCAGCCCGCCCGCCTCGTCATGTCGCTCATCGATGAGCACGGCATCTCATCCGCCGACGAGGCCGTCTTCCGCTTCGACGCCAGCGAAGACCGCCCGGCGTCGGCGACCGTCACCGAACCTGCCTCCGATCGCGCCGTGCTCGCCACCGCGCAGATCCCCGTTGTCGGCGAGGGTCGTGACGACGTCGCCCTCACATGGGTCTCGTTGGAGCGCCAGCGCTTCACACCAGCCGGCGCCGCCACCGGTGCGCCGAGCGGGCCCGGCGGCGCGATGGAACCCACCGAGGAGCCCGTCGAGGTCGTGCGCGTCGAGGCAACCAACGAGCGCACGCTCAACGCGCAGACCGTCCTGGATCTCTCCGTCCTCGGGCTGCGTCCGGGCGACGAACTGCACCTCTCGGCGCTGGCGATGGATGTGCTCGGCTCCTCTCAAGGCGCCGAGGCCACGCGCAGCGCACCGCGCATCCTGCGAATCATCTCCGAAACAGAGTTCGTCGAGCAGGTACGGAGCATGCTCTCGGAGGTCCGCCAGGGCGCGATCCGGGCCGTGGACCAACAACAGGAAGCGCGGCAGAACACCGAGCAGCGCGGCGCCTCACGGGCCGCCCGGCGGGGCCAGTCGCAGGTGTCCGAGCGTGTCTCGCGCCTGGAAGATGCGCTGCAGCGCGTGGACGACATGGTCCAGCAGAACGCCCTGAACGATGAGGGTCTCTCCGAACTGCTCGCCGAGTCCCAGCGTGCGGTTCAACAAGCCGGACGCGCCTCGAGCCAAGCGCAGCAGACGCTCGACCAGGCCGGCGCCCGCGCCGAGGAGCAGGGCGCCGAAGGCGAACAGGGCGAAGCAGACGAGTCGGAACTCAATGAGAGCGAGCAACGCCAGGTCGAAGAGGCGCAGGAGCGCGTCGAGACCGAACTGGAGCGCCTCGTCTCCATGCTCGATCGCGGCGAGGACTCATGGCTCGTGCGCAACTCGCTCGAGCGGATGGCCCGCGAGCAGCAGTCGCTCCGCGAGCAGGCCGAGGCCGCCGCGATGTCCACCGCGGGCAAGTCGCTCGAAGAGCTCGATCAACGCGAGCGATCGGAACTCGAGCGCATCGTCGAGAAGCAGGAGGAACTGGCGCGCAAACTCGAGGAACTCATCGAGAACATCCGATCGCGCGAGCAGGAGATGCGCGAGATCGACCCCGCTTCGGCTCAGGGCATGAGCCAGGCCGCCGACCGCGCCGAACGCGAACAGGTCGCCCAGCAGATGCAACAGGCGGCGCAGCAGGCATCGCAAAACCAGATGACCAACGCGACCCAGCGCCAGCAGCAGGCGCAGGATGCGCTGGAGGAGATGCTCGAAGACCTCGACAGGGGAGAGCAGGCGCGCCAGGAAGTCCTCCGGCGCACCCTCCAGAGCGTCATGGACTCGATCAAGGGGCTTATCCAGTCACAGGAAGACAACCTCGCAGCGCTGGCCGCCGCCGCGGCGCGCACCAGTTTCACCGATCTCGATCGCGGCATGATCGAACTCAACCGCAACACGTTGGGTGTCGTGGACCTCGCCCGCGCCGAGGGAGAGACGCTCGCGGTCGTGGTCAATCACCTCAACAACGCGGGCGAGGCGCAGGAGCAGGCGATCGGGCTCCTCCGCGCCGCCGCCGTCGATGTCGAGGAAACCGCTGCCGCGGAGAACCGGAGTCTGGAGCGCCTCAACGAAGCGCTCAAGGAGGCCGAACGCCTCGCCGAGCAGATGGACAACGCCGAGCAGGAACGCAAGAAGCGCGAACTCCAAAAGTCCTACCGAGAGGCGCTCGAACTGCAGGTGGGCGTCCGCGGCGACACAGCGCCCCTCGCGGCCCTCGATGAGATCGGCCGGCGCGAGCGCGTCATGGTGCGCCGCCTCGCCGAGCCGCAACAGGCCGTGCGGGCGCGCATGGACGAGATCGTCGCGCAGATCGCCGAACTCGCAGACGCCAAGGTGTTCCAGTTCGCGCACGACCGAGCGGTGAAATACATGGAGCGCTCCTCCACCGACCTCGAAGAAGCCGAAGCCAAATCGTCCCTCGCCGCACAGGACCGAGCGATCTCGGCGCTCCAGGCGATCATCGAGTCCCTCAAGGATGATCAGCCCGACAACGACTTCGCCGATCAGGAGCAGCAGGGCGGGGGCGGGAGCGGCGGGAGCCAGGGTCAGCAGCCCCTTATCCCGCCGACCAAGGAACTCAAACTCCTCCGCGCCCTCCAGTCAGAAGCACTCAGCATGACGATGGAAGCGGGCGACGACGGCACGACCGACACCCTCAAAGACGCCGCGTCATTCCAGCGGGAACTCGCCGACATCGGAACCGACCTCCTCGGCCGGATGCAACAGGCCGGTCCGGCGCAGTCGGTTCCGATCGGCGGCGACGAGACCGACTCACCGGAAGATACGTCCGGCGACGACGGCGCCCCGAGCGACGAACCCACAGAAGGCGACGACGGAAGCGAAAGCGGGAGCGGATCATGAACACCACACGCGCCGCACTCTGGATACTCGCGTTGACAATCATCGGCAGCGCCTCGATCGCGCTGAGCGCCGATCCGAAGCCGGTGGAACCATCGACGCCGCCGAGCAACGAAGAGCCCGCGAGCGAGGAGCCCGCCGGGCTGGGCGATCTCGACGACCTGCTCGGCACGGGCGACAAAGACAAGCCCAAAGACGAGACCGCCGCGCCCGCCGAACTCCCCGGCGAGCCCGCCGCCCACGAGGGCGAACTCGAGCGCAAGCTGTCGGCCGAAGAAGCGAGCGAAGCATTCGTGCAGGCCATCGCGCAGATGAGCGAGGCGGCGTCACGACTGGAACAGGGGCGCGACGCCGGGCTTGTCACGCAGCGTCTCCAGGAAGAGATCATCCGCAAACTCGATGTGCTCATCCAGAACTCGCAGCAGCAATCCTCCTCATCGAGTTCGTCCTCATCCTCATCGCAGCAGAACCAGCAGCCGAGCCCGCAGCAACAGAACCAACAACAACAGAACAACCAGAATCAGGCGGAGAACTCGACCGATCAGGGCGAGCGCCGCGACCCGCCCGAGAACATGGACCCCAACCTCCGACAGATGTTCGAGTCCGCCAGCGCGACTTGGGGCGCCTTGCCCGAGCGCGTCCGCGACATGCTGATGGACGGCCTGGAGTCCGCGTTCAGCGCGAACTACAAGTCCATGACCGAGGCGTATTACCGCCGCCTCGCCGACGAAGCGGAGGGGCCGTGAGAGCCGCGACACGATTGATTCCCGCCGCCTGCGCCGCCTTCGTGTGCGCCGCCACATTCGCGCAGCCCGCCGACGAACCCGAGGCGCCGCCCGCGACTCCTCCCGCGCCCGCCAATGAGCACAAGACCGCCGAGAACAACGCCGCCGAGAACGAGATCACGCCCGAACTCAACGCGTGCGTCAGCAAGGGGCTCGCATGGCTCGCGGCGCAGCAGGCGCCCGACGGCTCCTTCGGCGGCTCGCGCTACCCCAAACACGTCGGCATCACGGCGCTGGCCTGCCTCGCATTCATGTCCGACGGGAATCTCCCCGGGCGGGGCGAGTACGGCGAGAACGTCCGCAAGGGCCTCGACTTCGTCCTCAAGTCTGTCAACGAAACCGGCTTCGTCGCCGGCGAGTCGACCAGCCACGGCCCCATGTACGGGCACGGCTTCGCCACGCTCTTCCTAGGCGAGGTGTACGGCATGACACAGGGCGGCGCCGACACCGCGCTCTCCAAGCGCCTCCACGACGCCGTCACCCGCGCATGCCGGCTGATCGAGCTCTCGCAAAACGACGAGGGCGGATGGCGCTACAACCCCGTGCCGATGGACGCCGATATCTCCGTGACGATCTGCCAGATCATGGCGCTGCGCAGCGCCCGCAACGCGGGCATCGAGGTGCCCGTCGAGAC
>CALFMQ010000362.1 GCA_937879825.1 uncultured Phycisphaerales bacterium | reverse complement strand
GGGAACATCGCGCACGCGCACCGGATTCAGCAGCACTACAAGCACAATCACCGCCAGCGCCCCGATGCCCGCGCCCAGCGCCCGCGCCCGCGTCCGTTCCGCCGACGCACCCGCAGCCCAGACCATCGGCCCGAACACCATCGCCACACCAAGGCACACCAGCGCGGGCGGCCCCTTGCTCATCACCGCGCCGATCGCGCATACCGCGCACAAAATCACCGCGCCATAGCGCACCCGCCCACGCTCCGCCGCAAACATCCACGCCGCGTGCAACGCGCCGATGCCGACAACCGCAAACGGCGCCAGCAGGATGTCCAGCTCGCCCGTGCGGCTCGACCGCACATACAGAATCGAAACCGCAAGACCCAGCGCCGACCACCAAGCAGCACGCTCCGCGTCCGGAGGCGAGAGCCCGTCGCGGAACATCCGGCGCGATACCAGGTACGTCGCCACGACCCCCGCCATCCCCACCAGCGCCACCACCGCGCGCAGATGCCACTCGCCGACCTCATCGCCGAGCATCGCCGCCAGCCCGATCTGCAGCCAGTAAATCATCGGCGGCTTGGCGATGTACGGCTCGCCGCGCATCGTCGGCGCCAGGTAATCACCCGACCGCTGCATCTCCCGCGCCACCAGCGCCCGTGTCGACTCCTGCCAGTTGGTCAGCCCCTGCGTCGTCAACCCCGTCGCGTACACCACCCCGCACAGCGCGCACAGGGCGATCACACGGATCATCACGCTCGCCCGATCCGATCTCACGCGTCATCGAGCAGCGCGACGCTCTCGAACTCCTGACCCGAAAGCATCTCCAGACTCGCGCCGCCCCCCGTCGAGACATGCGTCAGCATCTCCGCCACGCCGAACTGCTCCGCCGCCGCCGCGGAGTCGCCGCCGCCCACGATGGAAATCGCCCCGTGATTCGTCGCGCGGGCCACCGCCTCCGCCACCTGCCGCGTCCCCACCGCGAAGATCGACTTCTCGAACACGCCCATCGGCCCGTTCCACACGATCGTCTTGGCCCCTTCGATCACCTTCACATACGCGTCCCGCGTCGCCGGCCCGATGTCCAGCCCCATGAACCCATCCCCGATATCGCCCGTGAACACCTGGTTCTCACCCGTCTTGTCGTCGAAGGTCGTCGAGCACACATGATCGATCGGCAGATGAATCGTGCACCCGCGCTCCGAAGCGCTCGCCAGCATCCGCCGCGCATCCCCGACCATCTCGTCCTCAACCCGGCTCGTCCCCACCTTCACGCCCCGCGCCTTGAGGAAGGTGTACGCCATCGCCCCGCCGATTACGATGTCGCTCGCCTTGCCCGACAGGAACTCCACCGCCGGCAACTTGTCCGAAACCTTCGCCCCGCCCAGGATCACCACGAACGGCTTCGAGGGCGACTCCAGCGCCTCCGACAAATACCGGATCTCCTTCTCAACGAGCGACCCGCACACCCGCGCCTTGCCCTTCATCAAACGCGGCACCGCGACCATCGACGCATCGGGCCGATGGCAGGTCCCGAACGCGTTGTTGCAATAGATGTCGCCGTACGCCGCCAACTTCGCCGCGAACGCCTCGTCGCCCTTCTTCTCCGCCTTATGGAATCGCAGATTCTCCAGCAGAATCACCTCGCCGTCCGCCAGCCGATCCACCGCCTTCGCCGCCTCCGCATCAACGCAGTCCTTCGACGGGAACCCCACATGCCCGCGCGAGATCCCCGCGAGCATCTGCGTCAGCTTCTTCGCGCACGGCTCAAGCGAATACGGCTCCTCGTAACCAGTCCCCGCCGGCCGCCCCATGTGCGAGATCAGGATCAGCCGCCCCTTCCGGTCCAGCACGCTCACGATCGAGGGCAACGCCTCGCGAATACGCCGATCGTCCGTGATCCTCCCGTCCTCCATCGGGACATTGAAGTCCACGCGCATCAGGACCCGCCGACCCGAAACATCCGCCTTCTCGATCGTCGCCTTCGCCACTCCGCTACGCTCCTCTCCCATGAATCAAGGGCCATCCATGCTACCGCCCATGCCCGTCATCGTGGGACCCACCGCCGGCGGCAAGACGGCCCTCGCCGTCGCCATCGCGCACCGACTCTCGGACATCGGAAGCGGGGGAGAGGTCGTCAGCGCCGACTCCATGCTCATCTACCGCGGCATGGACATCGGCACCGCCAAACCAACAGCCGAAGAACAAGCGGGCGTCCCGCACCACCTCATCGACATCGTCGAACCAAGCGACTCCTTCTCCGTCGATCAGTGGCTCGCCCGCGCCGAAGCATGCATCACAGACATCCGCGCGCGCGGGCTCGTCCCCATCGTCGTCGGCGGCACACACCTCTACGCCAAGGCACTTCTCGAAGGGCTCTTCGACGCCCCCAAGCCCGACCCCGCCATCCGCGAGCAACTCTCAGCAATGGACCCCGCCGCCCGCCGCGCCGAACTCGAACGAATCGACCCGCACGCCGCCCAGCGAATCCACCCCAACGACGCCCGCCGCACCATCCGCGCGCTCGAGGTCTTCCGCCAGACCGGCAAACCCATCTCCGAGCATCAGGGCCAGTGGGACGCCGGCAAGGTCCGCCCCGACGCCCTCCTCGTCGGGCTCGAGTGGCCGATCTCCGTCATCAACCAGCGCATCAACGCCCGCGTCAAACGAATGGCCCGCGCCGGCCTCATCGACGAGGTCCGCGCCCTCCTCGCCGCCAACCGCCTCGGCCCACAGGCCCGCGAAGCCGTCGGCTACAAGCAACTCATCGATTTCGTTGATGGAAGAGCCACCGAGGAGGACGCGCTGGAGCGGATCAAGATCGAAACCCGCCGCCTCGCAAAAAATCAGCGTACCTGGCTCCGCCGCCTCCGCACCGTCCCGAACAGCATCTGGATTCCCATGGAAGGCAAACCACCCGAAGAAGCAGCGCAAATCGTTATAAATAAGATGGTTACATCGGAATAACCCCACCGGGCCCCCCGTTCATCGCTCATGCCCGAGGGCCCGCCCCGCCGAGATCATTCCGAGGGAGTCCGACGACGGAATCCGCGCCACCGCCCTTGACACGAGCGCCCGCCCCGCCTTCAACTCCCCCCGACATCCGACCGACACGGTTACCTCGGCCCAGCCCCGAAAGCCCGTCGGCGAGACTCCCAAGGCCCGGTGGGGCCCGACGCCGTCTGTCGGGCAGGGGCCGAGAGAGAAACAATCGAAGAAACCCGAATGGGATGGCATGGCGACGACCTCCAAGAACAAAAAAACCACAAAGAAGAAGTCCACACCCCGCGCCGCCGCCGACGCCTCGGGGAAGCGCCTCGTCATCGTCGAGTCGCCCGCCAAGGCCAAGACCATCAATAAGTACCTCGGGCCCGAGTACATCGTGAAGGCATCCGTCGGCCACGTCCGCGACCTGCCTTCCAAGAACAAAAAGGGCGACAAGTCGCCCGTCCCCGGAGTCGACCTCGAACACGACTTCGAGCCCACCTACGAGATCCTCCCCGGCAAGAACAAGGCGGTCACCGAACTCAAGCAGGCCGCGAAGAAGGCCTCCGAAATCTGGTTCGCCACCGATATGGACCGCGAGGGCGAGGCCATCGCCTGGCACCTCGCGCACATCCTGGGAATCGACCCCGAACACGCGCAGCGCGTCGTCTTCAACGCCATCACCAAAGACGAAATCCGCCGCGCCTTCTCCAACCCCCACACCATCGACATCAACAAGGTCGACGCCCAGCAGGCCCGACGCATCCTCGACCGCATCGTCGGCTACCAGGTCTCGCCCCTCCTCTGGAAGAAGATCGCCCGGGGCCTCAGCGCCGGCAGAGTCCAGTCTGTCGCCGTCCGACTCATCGTCGAACGCGAGCGCGAGATCCGCGCCCACGTCCCCGACGAAACATGGAAACTCACCGCCCGCTTCGCCCTCGACGCCGCCTCCGCAAAGAAACTCGCCGCCGCGTGGCCCTCATTCATGGCCCAGCGCGACGCCAAGAAAAACGCGCCCACGATCAAGTCGCAGAACGCGTGGATGGCCGAGCACAACGCCGTCCGCGCCGAACTCTTCGAACTGGGGGGGGTGGGGGGCAAGTCCTTCGACATCGCGCAGCCCTACAAGCCGCTCAAACTCGAGTCCGACGGCCGCCCCAGGCCCGGCGCCGAAGACAACATCAAGGTCGTCGACCTCACCCCAAGAGTCCTCGACATCGCCGAACTCGCCGGCATGACCGACATCGAGTCAACCGCTACCGACAACCCCGACGCCCGAGGCCCCGCGCGCAGCGTGCGCACCATCACAGGCGTCGTCGACCCCGCAACGCCCTACAAGATCGTCTCCATCGAGACCAAGCGCACCAAGTCGCGTCCCTCAGCGCCCTTCATCACCTCGACCCTGCAGCAAGCCGCCTCGAGCCGCCTGGGATTCCCCGCCCGCCGCACCATGCGCACCGCGCAATCGCTCTACGAAGGCGTCGAGATCAAGGGCGAGGGCTCCGTCGGCCTCATCACCTACATGCGTACCGACTCAACCCACCTCTCCGATGAGGCCGTGCGCACCGCGCGCATGTACATCGAAGACGCATTCGGCACGCGCTACCTCCCCGAGAAGCCCAACCGCTATTCCTCCTCCAACAAGGCCGCCCAGGAAGCACACGAGGCCATCCGCCCAACATCACTCGCCTACCCGCCCGACAAGGTCAGGAGCGCCCTCAAGCCCGATCAATACAAGCTCTACAAACTCATCTGGGACCGCTTCATCGCCTGCCAGATGGTCCCCGCAGAGTGGGACGCAACCTCCGTCATCATCGAAGGCGGCACCGATCCCAAAACGCCCCTCCGCTTCCGCACCTCCGGGCGCGTCCTCGCGTTCGACGGCTTCTACCGCGTCATGGGCGTGCCCACCTCCTCCGACGAACAGACACTCCCCTCGCTCAAGGAAGGGCAGAACATGTCCCCCTTCGCGATGGAGCCCGAGCAGAAGTTCTCCTCGCCCCCCGCGCGATTCTCAGAAGCATCGCTCATCAAAACGCTCGAGTCCGAGGGCATCGGCCGCCCCTCCACCTACGCGCAGATCATCGCCACCATCCAGGACCGCAACTACGTCGAACTGAACGAGCGCCGCTTCTTCGCCACCGACCTCGGCGAAGTCACCACCGACAAACTCGTCGAGGCCTTCCCCGAAATCATGGAACTCGGCTACACCCGCGAACTCGAGAGCGAACTCGACAAAATCGAGGAAGACCACCTCAACTGGCGCCAAGTCCTCGCACGCTTCTACGGCCCGTTCACCGAGAAACTCGAACGCGCCCACGAAGAACTCACCCACGCCAAGGCCGAAACAACTCCCGCGCCGTACAATTGCCCCGAGTGCGGCTCACCGTGCGTCTACCGCTTCGGCAAGAACGGACGCTTCCTCTCCTGCTCCACATACCCAAAGTGCAACTACGCCGCACCCGTAGACCGCGACGGCAAACCCCGCGAGATCGAGGGCTCCGGCGTCGCCTGCCCCAACTGCGGCACCGAGATGCTCAAGCGCGACGGCCGCTTCGGCCCGTTCCTCGGGTGCGCCCGCTACGGCGAGAAGGAAAACCCCTGCGCCACCATCGTCAAACTCGATAAGAAAACCGGCCTGCCCGTCGCACCCGCGCCCCCGCCCATCGAGACCGACATCCCCTGCGAGAAGTGCGGCTCGCCCCTCTACCTCCGCGACGGCGCACGGGGCCCCTGGCTCTCCTGCTCCGCCTTCCCCAAGTGCCGCGGCAGAGGCAAATGGAGCGCCCTCGACGAGTCCAAGCAGAAGGAACTCGAGAAAGCACTCGCCGACCATCTCAAGGCCAACCCCATACCCATCATCCGCGATATGGAAGGCAACGCCCTCACCGACGCATCGGGCAAGCCCATCGTGCGCGAGAGCCAGGAAGCCGACGAGCCCGACGCCGTCTACGACGAAGTCGCCTGACGCTCACCCTGCGACAAAACCTCCAATCTAGATGACGGGCAACCATCCGCCCGATACCTTTGGCAGTCACGCACCTGTCATGGTCAATCGCCTCCTCGATCGATTCCAGAAACTCGGCGCCGCGCTGGGCTTTACCCGCGAGTGGTATCTCCTCGTCCTCGCCTCGATGATCGGCGTCGTCACATCCCTCGGCGCGATCGGCTTCAAGGAACTCCTCGACTTCTTCGAGCACCAGTCCTTCGCGCAGATGCGCCGCTGGTCCATCTGGCTCCTGCCCGCCCTCCCCATGGTCGGCGCGCTCGTCACCGGCACGCTTGTCTACTTCTTCGCGCGCGAGGCCAAGGGCCACGGCGTGCCCGAAGTCATCGACGCCGTCTACCGCAAGAAGAGCCGCATCCGCCCCCGCGTCGCCGTCGTCAAGGCCGTCGCATCCGCGACAACCATCGGCTCGGGCGGCTCCGCCGGCGCCGAAGGCCCCATCGTCCAGATCGGCTCCGCCATCGGCTCCGGCATCGCCCAACTCCTCAGGGTCAACCGCGATCAGGCCACCACGCTCCTCGGATGCGGCGCCGCCGCCGGCATCGCCTCCGTCTTCAACGCGCCCATCGCCGGCGTCTTCTTCGTCCTGGAAATCATCCTCAAGGACTTCTCGCTCCGCACCTTCACACCCATCGTCATCGCATCCGTGCTCTCCGCCGGCATGACACAGGCGTTCCACGGCACGAACGATCCCATCTTCTCCGTCCCCGAAGCACTCGTGAAATACAACTTCACCATCGAGGAACTCCCGAGCTACCTGTTCCTCGGTGTTGTCTGCGGCTTCCTCGCGGTCGCGTTCATCAAGTCCCTCTACAAAGCCGAAGACATCGGCGAGAAAATCCCCGCGCACCCCATCATCCGGCCAGTCGTCGGCGCGCTCCTCGTCGGCATCCTCGGCATCGTCTTCCTCTTCATCATGCACGGGAGCAACACCGACGAAATCCCGCCCTTCTTCGGCAACGGCTACGAAACCATCCGAAGTCTCATCACTCCCCACTCATCCTCCGCAGCCGAGATCGTCTCCATCGAGTCCGACGCCGTGGGCCACACCATGCGCATCACGCTCATCGTCGTCATCGCGCTGACCCTGTGCAAACTCCTCGCAACATGCTTCACGCTCGGCTCGGGCGGCTCGGGCGGCGTCTTCGCGCCATCGCTCTTCATGGGCGCCGCCGGCGGCGCCGCCGTCGGCGAACTCCTCGATACCGTCGGCCTCCTGCCCGACAAATCCTCCCCCGCCTCCTACGCGCTCGTGGGCATGGCCGCCATGGTCGCCGGAACGACGCACGCACCCCTCACGGCAATCCTCATCCTCTACGAACTCACGCGCGACGCCTACGTCCTGCTGCCCATCATGCTCGCAGCCGTTATGAGCGTCGTCGTCGCCCAGCTCCTCATGCGCGACTCGATCTA
>CALFMQ010000361.1 GCA_937879825.1 uncultured Phycisphaerales bacterium | reverse complement strand
TGACAGATACCACCAAGCGGCCGGTTGGCAAGCCGATTTCTGTCGATAGGAGGCAATGGCCCGCCGGTTTGTGGGGAACCCGCTGCTGCCGGGGCCGGAAGGGTGCTTATGGTTCCGGATATGCGGACGGCGGTTCTCGGCACATTTTGCGCCTTGGCGGTTTCTCAGGCGGCGTTCGCGCGGGCTGTGGAGCCGCTCGGGGACGTGACCGGGGCGGTGATCGAGGGCGTGACGCTGACGGCGTCGCTCTCTTCGGGAGGTACGGCGCGGATCGAGATGGTCGATCGCGGCATCGTCCGGGTCCGGGTGGCTCCCGACGGCGACCTTGGGGTTCGGGAGACGGGGGCGACGGCGCCGGGCGGCCTTGATGCGAGCGGGGTCAACTCATTTGAGGCGCCGGACGGTTGGTGGTTCGTCTCTGAGGCGATGAGCGTGCAGGTGCTGGCGTCGCCGTTCCGGATTGTGACCTTTCACGGTGACGGCACGCTGATGTCCGGCGGGGCGGTTCCATCGTTCGGCGCGGACGGGGACACCACGACGTGCGCCATGTTCGCTCCGGACGGCGAGGCGTACTACGGGCTCGGTCAGCGGGGCGGGCCTCCGGATCGGCGCGGGCGCGCCATCACGATGCGGAACACCGACGAGTTCGCGTACGGCGAGTTCACGGACCCGCACTACCAGTCGTACCCGCTGGTGATTCCGGTGCATGACGAGCGGGCGTACGGCGTGTTTGTGGATGCGGCCGCGTACTCGGTCTTTGACATGGCGGCGTCGGCGCCCGATGCGTGGAGCATCTCGACGGTCAAGGGCGGGCTCGACTACTACATCATCGCCGGCCCCACGATGGACGAGGTGCTGGGACGCTACGGGCGGCTGACCGGGTTCGCGGCGCTCCCGCCGATGTGGACGCTCGGGTACCAGCACTCGCGTTATGGTTGGCAGAGCGCGCAGGAAGTCCTCGGTATCGCGCAGACGATGCGTGATCTGGAGTTTCCGTGCGATGCGCTGTACTTCGACATCGACTACATGGACCGGTACCACCACTTCACGTGGGACCCGGTCGGGTTTCCCGATCCGGTGGGGCTGAATCAGCAACTGGACACGATGGGTTTCCGCAGGGTGTACATGAACGAGCCGTGCGTCGTCACCGACGACCCGATCTGGGCGGGGCTCGACGCGGCGCGGTACTTCATCCGCGACGACTTTGAGCAGTCGGTGGTGACGAACATCTTCATGGGTGATGTCTCGTGGATCGACTTCTCGAAGGAGGCGGTCCGGGAGTGGTACAAGCAGCAACTGGGCGTGTTTCTGAGCGTTGGCGTGAGCGCGTTGTGGAATGACCTCAACGAGCCGGCGTCGAATCAGATGCCGTTTGCCATCTATGACTTCGATGGTGAGCCGCGGCGCGAGGAGGAGGCGCGCAATATTTTTGCGCTGCTCGAGAACCGCATGGCGTATGAGGCGCAGATCGCGGCGCGGCCCGGTGTTCGCCCTTGGAACCTGTCGCGGTCGGGTTTCTCTGGGATCCAGCGGTACGCCGCGACCTGGAGCGGCGACTCGAACTCCAGTTTCGAGGCGCTGCGCGTGGCGGTGCAGATGTCGATCAGCATGGGACTCAGCGGCGTGGTGCAGTTCGGGCACGACACGGGCGGCTTTCTCGGGTCGCCGTCGCCCGAGTTGTTCGTGCGGTGGCTCGAGTTCTCCTCGTTTACGCCGATGCTCCGCAATCATTCGATCAACACCGCCGATGCGCGGGAGCCGTGGTTGTTCGGCGAGCCGTATACGACGATGATTCGCGAGCGCCTCCGCGAACGGTACCGGTGGCTGCCGACGCTGTATTCGCTCTTTGAGCGCGCTTCACGGACGGGCGCGCCGGTGATCGCGCCGCTGGCGCGGCTGTATCCGGGCGATGCGGGTTCGCGCAACATCGATGACCAGTTCCTGCTAGGTGATGACATCATCGTGGCCCCGGTGATTGAGGAGGGCGCGGCGTCGCGTTCTGTTCATCTGCCGGGCGGTAGCGCCTGGTTCGAGTTCGTGGGCGGGCGGCGGCATGACGGGGGCGGGTCCGCGCAGATTGACGCGCCGCTCGGTGAGATTCCGGTTCTGGTGCGCGGCGGCGGCGCGGTGGTGCGGGGCGGGGCGCGCGAGTTTGCGGATCAGGCGATCGAGGACCCGGACCTGATGATTGACGTATTCCCTGAGGGGAGCAGGCGGACCGAGTTGTACGAGGACGACGGCGTCTCGTTTGGATTCAAGGAGGGGAAGTTCCGGCGGACGGAGATCGTGACGCGCGATGACGGGTTGGTTCGTGGCGTTGCGATCACGCGGAGCGGCGGCTCGTATCGCACGCCCGATCGGGCGTGGGTGGTCCGGTTCCGGGCTGCGCGCCGGCCGCTCGTCGTGACGATCGACGGTGTGGCGGTTCCGGAATGTGCGCAGACGGGGCGATTGAACTGCTGGTCCTACGACGCGGCGGGCTCGACCATCGAGGTGCGCGCACCGGATGACAGGCAGGGCGTCGATATCGCGTGCGTGATTCCGGAGCGGGCTCTCCCCGCGCCGAGACCGGGCAAGAAACGGGCGACTCTTTTAGAGGACCGGGCCCGCTGAGCCCTGTGTTGGGAATTGGCTCTACTTTTTGAGCGCTTCGTACAGGTCGTGATACGCCTGGATCGTTTCGGCGGCGCATCGCCTCCAACTGAACTCGTTGCCGCGTGCTAGGCCTTTGGCGGTCATCTCCTTGCGGAGAGCGGGATCGGCGTTCAGTCGGAGCATCTGACGGGCGATCGAGTTCGGGTCGCGCGGGTCGACGAGCAGGGCAGCGCCCCCCGCGACCTCCGGCAGGCAGGAGAGTTCTGAGGTGATCACGGGCGTGCCGCAGCGCATCGCTTCGATGACGGGAAGACCGAATCCTTCCCAGAGGGAAGGGAAGACGAACATGCGCGCGCCCGCGTAGAGCAGGGGCAGGTCGTCGTGGGATACATGCCCGAGGCGGACGACATCGTCGGCGATGCCGAGGCGCTGGATCGCGGCCTCCGCCTCGCCGGCGCTCCATGTGTGCCCGCCCGCGATGACGAGGCGGACGCGTTCGCCGGCTTCTCGCCTGAAGATGGCGTAGGACTCGAGGAGGCCGATGGGATTTTTGCGCGGCTCGATTCGCCCGACACCGAGCACGTACGGCCCGGTGATGTTGAACTTTTCCTCGACTCGTTTGGCCAGGCCTTCTTGCTCGAACTGATGGAAGGCGTCGAGGCATCCGTTGTAAACCACGCGAGACCTTGCCTCGGCGTCGGGGTAGTGCTTGACGATGTAGGACCGCGTGTCGCCGGAGACGCAGAGGATCGACGATGCGCGCCGGTAGCACCGGCGGATGAGCGGGAGCAGAATGATCCGGATCTTCCACGGGAAGAAGGTCGGATCGATGAACATCTCCGGGCCGTGGGCCGTGAACACGAACGGGAGGCCGCTCCAGAGCGGGGGCAGGAAGACGACATGGAACAGATCGACACCCGCGCGGCGCATGGCGCGCGGGGCGCTCCAGGCGAGGTTGAGCAGGCGCTTGCGCGGCTTGAGTTCGTGGAACACGAAGTTTGGCTGATCGATCTTGAAACTCTGGCGCGAGATCGGGGCGACGCAGAAGATGTGGTACTCGTTCTCGCGGTCCTGCTCGGCGATCGCGTGAATCAATCCGGACTCGTAGGTGGCCAGCCCGCCGGCGGCCGTGCCCGTTTTGAGTGCCAGTATGCCGACGCGCATCGTTTCTCCGAGTGATGGGGTGTTCCGGTCGCGGCTCATTGGGGCGCCGGGTGCGACAGCAACTCCCGTCCAACTTCGCGGGGCGTTGTGGCGGGGCATCGCCCCGTCGGGCGAGGATACATCGCGGAAGTGTCAAGAATTAGCTGGAGTTCCGAGAGAGCGGGCGAAGGGACTCGAACCCTCAACATTCAGCTTGGAAGGCTGACACTCTAC